>JAUZPC010000157.1 GCA_030706105.1 Bacteroidota bacterium
CGAGACGGTTCATAATATTAACAGAGCTGACAATACTATCAAAATAAAAATAACAAACGGACAAGTGTATCTGAAGAAAGCAAAGTAGGTAGAGTTGAAGATAGCGAGACATGAAAAATTGAACCGATGTTCTCTGAACGAAATTGTATAATACTAAAAAGCTCTGCTGTGTAAATAATAGCAGAGCTTTGTTAGTTTAAATACTCTTTAAGATTTTAATCTTTTATGCATCGGACTGACAATCCATCAACTTTATTAACTTCACTGCTGCCGGCAGTTCCGTTTCCATTTGAAAGATAAATATACCAGCCTTTTTCATCTGCCATGTCTTCTGATGCCCAGAACGTTGCGCAATAATATGATTTGCCGCGTTCTCCTATATAATCAAATGTACCATCATTGTAGCGGAAACCGCCCGGAAGGGCATTAAAGAAACTATTGCCGGACGTTTCTACTTCTTTGAACCAGCTATCAACTTGTTTCATCTTTTCGCCTGCGGCAGATTCACCACCCAAATATGAAATCAAATTAGCCCATTCGTTTTTTGTGGGGATGTGCCATCCTTTAGGTGCTAATCCTCTTTTATCAGTAACGGCATACCAGTTATAAAGTTTTCCATATTTCCTGCCTGTGGCAGTCTCATTTCCATAATAACACCATGCCGGTTTATGCTCTTCGCCTGCTTTGACCCATGCTTCATTTGTAGTTACTCTTGGAATCATATCCCCGTTCCGGAAAGACTCAACATCAAGATTAATACCCATCCACTCCTGCTCTCCAATTTTTACAGTGTTGTAAATATCCGAGCCGGTAGTTTTTAATGAGGTGATATTATTTGGTGAGGCAATTTTATTAAATTCTTTAACAATTTCTTCTGCGACACTTTTACTCGTTAATGTAATTGCTGATTCCTTAGTTTTACCGCTGTAGCTTGATTCTACACAATTGGAACCATCTTTGCATTTGAAAGTAACATAGTAGTTTGAACCGCTTGGTTCTACAACTGCGTCAATTTCAGATATATTGGCAGTGCAGGTAATACTCCCGTCTCCACTAACCCATTTCAATATTTTTGTGCCGGAAGTGTAGCTAAAAATCCTTTTATACGGGTCATATTCTTTGCAGAGCTCATTTATCCGGATAATACTTTTTTGAACATCATTAGAAGAGGCCTTTGAATTTTCTAAATATGTTTTTAGGTTAGCCGAGATGCTCTGGACAAGATAAGCTACCTGAATACTTATGAGTTTTGTAACAATTTCATCAGCTGCCTTTTTATCCTTTATTGTAATAGAGGATAGTTTTGTAGCACCTCCGTAATTACACTCAATGCATTTAGTGTCTTTGGTACATTTAAATTGAACTAAATAATCAGAGCCCGATTTTTCTGCTTTTACACTAACGTCGGAAAGAGTGCAAGAACAGGTAATGTCTCCGTCTTTATTTACCCAGGTCAAAATATCAGTTTTGTCATTATAACTGAATTTGCGGACATATGGGTCATACATAACACAGCGCTGATTAATGTATTTGACAGCTGCATCAAAGTCATATTTGTCAGTATCAGTTTTTTCTACTTTATTGCTTTGCGTGCCGGAACTGGAACTTGCCCGGGATGAGGTCTTTTGTGCAAAAGTTAAGTTAGTATAAAATGACACTATAATAAAGCAAATCGCAATTAAGAACGCAATATTAACTCTTTTGTTCATAAGAGAACTCCTGGTTTAGTAATAAAAAATGCTGCTATGATTTACTGGAAAAGTTTTGTAAAATAAGTAAATGAAATCAATTATTATAATATACAATAAATTAATAAATTTTCACACATTGCATAAAAAAAATTCAGGGTTTGCATTGGTCAAAAAGAAACACTATGATGATATGATTTTGACCGGGCAATTCGGTTAATTACATTTGTAATCAAAATTATAATGATTATTAAAAAAATATGAAAAGACTATCATACCTTCTGTTGTTTATAATATGCTTTAGCTTTGTTTTTGTATCGTGCAAAAAAGAAAGTCCTGTTACTCCGGCCGGCACACAAACTGCTACTATCAAAGTTGAAGATGTTGTACTATATGAATTATTTGTAAGAAACTTTACACCTGAAGGCACTTTTAATGCGATAATTCCAAGACTTCAAGAGCTAAAAGATTTAGGAGTAAATACAATTTGGCTTATGCCAATACACCCAATTGGTGAAGTAAACAGGAAAGGAGAGCTGGGTTCGCCATACTCGGTTAAGGATTATTATGAAGTTAATCCATCAATGGGAAGTAAAGAGGATTTTAGAAACTTAGTAAATGCCATTCACGATAAAGGTATGCCGGTAATTCTTGACTGGGTGGCAAACCATACGGCATGGGATAATGCGTGGATTACTGCTCATAAAGACTGGTACACGCAAGACAGTCATGGAAATATTATTCCGCCAACACCGGATTGGACAGATGTTGCCGATTTAAATTACAATAATGCAGATATGCGTAATGAAATGATAAAAGCAATGTCATACTGGGTTAAGGAGTATAATATAGATGGATTCAGGTGTGATGCAGCGGAAATGGTACCAAATGATTTTTGGGCTGCGGCTATTTCAGCAGTAAAGAAAATTAAACCGGTTTTTATGCTTGCAGAAGGGGAAAACAAACTGCTTTTTTCACAGGGGTTTAACGTCTGTTTTTCATGGACAGGCTACAGTGATATAAAAAGTATTTTTAGCGCTTCAAATACTTCTCTGCTTACATATGACGTTAATACTGATCTTAGCTTATTACCTTCCGGAGCATATAGAATGAGATACACTACTAATCACGATGAAACATCATGGGATAAGACTCCTCCTGAACTGTTCGGAGGAATACCAGGGGCCAAAGCTGCTTCCGTTATTACTATTTCTCTAAAAGGGATTCCGATGATTTACAATGGGCAGGAAGTAGGGAGCACTATTCACCAAAATCTTTTTGTAAAAACTAATATTGACTGGGGTAATACTTCAGGAATGCGTGACTTCTATAAAAAGTTATTTTCTGTTTATAATTCTAATCCTGAACTTAGATACGGCAGCTATGGAATAATTGACATCTCCAATAATATTGTTGCAATCAGCAGAACTTATAATAACAGCAAAATGATAGTAATTACAAATGTCAGGAACAATCAGGTAACTGCTTCAATGCCGGCTGAATATGTAAATAAAAGATTTACTAACGTAATAACTAATGATACTATAACTTTTCAAAGTAATATTAGTCTGAATGCATATGAGTATATGATTTTGAAGCAGCTGTAAGAATAGTTCATTATTAATATAAAATTTTTTAGATATGTTTTTTTTATTCCCTCTCCAGTATTAATTGGTGGAGAGGGAAAGCTAAGAAAATGTGGTTGTTATAGGGGGAAATTGCTTATCTACTTTTCCATGCATCAACAGCAAATATTTAGGGCAAAAATATGTTACCGCTGTTAAGAAGCATTTTGGGGTCCAGAACTTGTTTTATGTTTTTCATCTGGTTAACTATTTCCTCTCCATACATTTTTATAAGTAAATCCCTTTTGAACTTACCGATTCCATGTTCGGCAGAGATTGTACCGCCCAGCTCAACTGCTTTAAGGCAAATCTGGTTATAGATTTCTTTACCCAGATTGTATTCTTTTTCATCTTTAGGCAGTATGTTAAGGTGAATATGAGAATTTCCAAAATGTCCGTAAATAACATATTGCAGGTTGTTGATTTCTACGCAGTCTTTACAAAATTTATAATAGGCCCTGAAAGAACCGCTTGGTACCGCAGTATCGGTTCCAAGCTTTTTAAGATTATGTGCGGATATATACTCATTGACTTTAGACGGAAATGAATGTCTTAATTCCTTTAAACTCTTTATCTCGTTATCATCAACTGCATATAAAATAGAATTATCATCAACATTGTATTTGCTTAAAAGTTCCCATAATCTATTAAGTATTAAATCTTCGTATTCTGTTGTTGTCTCCTGTTCAAACCATACCGCTGCTGCTCTATTATGCGGGATTAATGGGTTGTCCTTTAGCAGGCTTATGGAGTTTTTGTCCATAAATTCAATTGCAAGTGCATTTAATCTTGTAAAGTCGTTTGTGTGAATACTTAAAAGAGATTTTCGCTTTACGTCAGTGATAAATTGTAAAGCGTCTTCTTCATTATTAAAAAACACAAAACAAGAAATCAATTTGCCGGGTTTGTCAACCAATCGTAACTTTGCTTTTGTAATTATACCTAACGTACCTTCAGCACCGATAAACAAATCAATAATATCCATATCCGGAGCGCAATAATAACCGGCAGTATTTTTAACTTCAGGCATATCGAATTTTGGCAAGGTAAGGTCATAATTTAATATTTTTATTTTTAAATTATTAGCAAAGAAATGATTTCGTTTTATTTGGATCAATTCTCCCTGCGGTAAAAGTATTTCAAGCTCTTCAACAAAATTTCTTGTAGCTCCATATTTGAAGGACTTTTCGCCCGAGGCATTAGTTGCTATTGTTCCGCCGATAAAACAGTTTGTTTCAGTAGGATCCGGAGGATATAGCAGTCCATTCTCGGCTGCCGTCCTTTGAATTTCCTCTAAAGTTACCCCTGCTTCGGTAATTATATACTTATCATTTCTATTTATCTCAATTATTTTATTAAGTTTTGAAGTCGAAATTATAATGCCTTTTTCTGCAGCGGCTCCACCGGTAAGGCCGGTACGATTACCGGAGATTGTAAAGCAAGTATTCTCCTGATAAAGCGTTTTTACAAGCTCTTGCAGTTCAAGAATAGTTTCGGGGAAAAATACTGCTTCAGGATTGCCGGAAAAATTTGAAGCGTCGTGTGAAAAATCTAATATCTCATCCTTGTTTGTCTTTATGATCATAATTGTAATCCATTACAAATTTCTTAACAAATTTAGGATATCTCTTTGCTCATCAATTGAGGGAGCCTCATTAATATTTACAGGGATATCATTCTCTTTTAAAAGCCATTCAACTGCTTTGAACATATTTATATTTTCAAAATGTTCATCTTTTGCATAGTGAATATACTTTAAAGTTCTGAATGCGTCAAACCATCTTGTCTTCTGATTTAAAAGCTGACGGGCAGTTTTTGAATTATCTTTTATCTTTGCGAAAGAATTATAAAAGTTATTTTGTCTTAGATAAGAGTCAATTGCTGTAGGTATTGCGGACTTATTGTTTTCGTCAAAATCCGACGACAGATAATATTCGTTCCACAATTTTAGATTTCTGAATATCTCAGGATTATAAAGTTCATATTCATTCCTTACATAACTTAAATATCTTGATACTCTTTGACCGGTGCCAAAAGGTACCCGGTCAGACTCCCTACTTGAAGGGTAAACATTTGTAGCATCTATTTTCTCAACTTTACAAAACTTTGATAATTTACTTAAAAAATAAAAATCTTCTGCTGCTTTCCTTTTGTTCATTCCCTCGGCTTTAATATATGAAGCGACGTCGCATGCCATTGTTGAGCCAATTGTATGAAAGGCATATGGGGATTTAGCGTACCTTAAGGCAAGTTCGTAGTATCGCAAATAAATTTCATAACATATAATTGCGTATGTGTTAATGTCATCTCCCCCGGAATTATGACGGTAGTTAACAACAGCGGCGCTTGATTTCTTACTGTTAAAATGACTTCTAATTTCTGTAAGATAATTCTTGTCAACAGTGCAATCGGCATCAAGGCAGACCAGTAATTTTGTGGCGCTGCAATTATAATTAAATATTTTCAATGCTTCATCCATTGCGATTTTTCTTGCCAGCCCAACCCCGCCTTCAACGTCATCAAGCTCTTTTCCTGCCGATGCAGCATCTATGAACGCAATACGCAGGCCGCTTTTAATAATTTTATTTGCTGTAATGCCGGAGTCTCTGTTATTTACAATACCTTCTAAAAAGGTTAAAGTCTTAATATTATTTTGTTTTACAGTGTATTCCGCATCAGCGGTATTATTAACAATAAACAGGACAAGAGAATCGTTAAAATATTGGTTGTCATTTTCTGCTAAGGAATTAAGTAAGATTTTTAGATTATCAAATTCATTTAATGAAGGGATAGCAATACAGCAATTTATTCCGGCGGTATTCCCTGTAATATTTCTGGATTCAACGCCATTTTTATTAAGATATGTTAAAACCTGAGCCGGCAGTAATTTAGTCATTAAGAAAATCCTCAACTAAGTTAGAGGCTTTACTTAAATCAGGTCCATCAAGCCAATTAATGGAAACACCTTCCCGCTCCATCTTTCTATACCAGGTCATCTGTCTTTTAGCAAATGCGGCTATGGAACTGCTCAGCTGCTGGAACATATCGTTATAATTTATCTTTCCGGTTATATAAAGAGTGATAAATTTATATTCCAGACCGAATGCTATTAACCGTGACTCTGACACACCGTTATCCATTAAACTTTTTACTTCGTCAATCATCCCGTTAGCTAAGCGCGTCCGGAGTCTTGTCTCTATTTTTTGCCTTATAATGGTTCTTTCACCTCTTACACCAATTACCAGATTATTAAATACCGGAAGGGTAAACACTTTTGAAGAATCTTCTTCACCAATAAGTATTCCTTTAATCAGCCTTTCTCTATCATCTAAATCTCGTTTAACATGCGGGTTCGCATCATATTTTAGGTAAAGGGTTCTAAGCTCGTCAATAGATAAATTATCATAGGCC
>JAUZPC010000158.1 GCA_030706105.1 Bacteroidota bacterium
ACTTTTGAAGAATCTTCTTCACCAATAAGTATTCCTTTAATCAGCCTTTCTCTATCATCTAAATCTCGTTTAACATGCGGGTTCGCATCATATTTTAGGTAAAGGGTTCTAAGCTCGTCAATAGATAAATTATCATAGGCCCGGCGCTTTATGGAATTAAAATCAGTTTGTCTTAATTGGTAGTTCTGAATTACGGCGCTGAGATATAAGCCTGTGCCTCCAGCCAGGAAAGGGAGCCTGCTGTTGTTTGTTATAACTTGGTAAGAATCTAAGAAATTTTTTGCAAACTCGAATAGATTAAATTCCTGTTGGGGGTTAACAATATCAATCAGATAATAGGGGATGCAGTTTCCGTTTACAGTATAGTCGTCATAATCTTTGCCGGTTCCTAAGTCCATACCTTTGTAAACCTGTCTGGAATCTGCTGAGATTATTTCCCCATTAAACTTTTCAGCCAATTGAGCTGCAAGCTTAGTTTTGCCCACAGCCGTAGGCCCTAAAATAGTAACTAATTTATCCATATGAAGAAAAATATTCTCTTACTGAATAGGGATAGGGAAAATTATCTTGATCGAAGTTCCTTTGCCTTCAGTAGCAGATATCCTTATAGCAGAATCATGTTTGTTTATTATATCAGAAGCCATTAAATAACTGTTGCTCTTTAGCTTGAGGTTGTCCAAGTCCTCTTCTGCCATAATAAACTCTTTTATGCGGATGTCCAGAATAATATTACCGCCCATTTTAACCAGTGCAGTGTAAATATTATCAATATTATTATCAAGAGAAAACATAAATCTAATTAACTCAAAGAAAGCGGTAAATAATTTTTTCTTGTCTATATACAGGTTCTCATTTACATTTAATTTCTTAAAGATCTTTTTCCCTTTACTGTCATAGAAGCCTGCAATTTTAATAAGTGAAGTATCTACGAATTCTTTTATTTCTTCAAGTCCCGTTTCAACTGTAATCCCATGTTTTAGGAAGTCAATATACATATCAAGATTTGACTGGAGAACCTTAGCCTGACCGTCAAAAAAACTTAACAGTTTAGTTGCTTCTTCGTCATCTTTTAATCTATCCTCGATGCTGTGAAGTGAACCGAGTAAATATTCAAACGAAGAATTTAAGTTATTAACTAAAAATTTATCTTCGTCCGGTATGGAATAAGTGACATTGCCGGACTCAAATACACGCGATTCTACTTCTGGGCTTTTGATTGGAGCATCTTCAAACAGCGGAGACGCATTTTCCTCAGATGCGGGTTCATTTCTTAATAATGTCTTGGGAATGTTTAATTCAGGGAATCTAATGTTTTCAGTTTCCCCAAGTCCGGAAGTGAAATTAATTGAATCCCAACCGGATTGATTATTGTGAGGACTGAAAGAGTCCTCATTGTTTTCAAGGCTGTGATTCTCTTCTTCTAAACTTTTTGTAATATTATTGCGAATTTGTGAAGCATCAAAGGGTTCAAACAGCGGTTCTGTGGGTTGAGTTAAATCCTCTGCATTAACTATTGTTTCCTTTATGTCAGGGATGTTGTCTTCAGCTTCAAAAAGAGGCTCTGCCAGCGGAGGTAATTCTTCGTTTTCGAATAATGGCTCAACCGGTTCCGATAGCTCTTCCTTGCCAGGTTGCGGTTCTCCTGTAAGTAAGGCGTCACTTTCTTTAAATAACGGTTCTTTTATTTCCGGAAAAACATTGTCGTCTTCGAATAAAGGTTCTTCGATAGTAGATGTGCCGGTAAGTTCATTCTGTTCGTCTTGTTCAAACAGAGGCTCTTCAGGTTGAGAAACCTCCTCATTGTTGGACAAAGGTTCTTCAATCTCTGGAATGCTTAATTCATAACTTAAAGGTTTAATCAGTTCGTCCGGTTCATCTTGCTCAAACAAGGGCTCTTCAAGCGGCAATATTCCATTGCTTCCCATTAGGGGCTCAGGCAGTTCTGCAGGTTCAAATAAGTTGCCGTCCTCCAACTCAACATCTCTGAATATGAAAGGTTTTAATTCCTCGACAGGTTCAGTGGCTTCCGGCTCATTATCGCCTAATAACGAAAAGAAAAGAGAGGACCCTTTATCCTTTTCAGCATCTTGATTTATGGGAAAAGTATTGCTGTCTTCTTCAAGTTCGCCAATAGATTTGAAATCTTGTGTTAAATTATCTTTTGTCTCTTGCTCTTTTTCAAATCCAAAGGGGGCAGCCTCAATATCATCTGTATTTGTACCATCATTAAGAACGTCGTGGCTGTCAAAGTCGTCAAATAATTTTTCTTTGTTAAGACCGGTAGTCTCTTGCTCGACATCCTTCTCTAAAAGGTCTGTCTCCGGGGAAGAATCTAAGATGTTATTATTCTCGTCATCATCATAAGCCTGATTTAACTCACCGGGATGTTTAAAATCCTCAAACAAATGGTTATCATCAGTTTCAATGCCGCTTTCCGGTTCGGGATTTATTTCATTATCTAAAAATTCCTCGAACTCGCTTTGATCATTCTTAGTGTCTTTATACTCAGTTTCATCAGTAACAAATTCTTCAAATAATTTAGAATCATTGTTATTTGTTTCCTTTAGTCCAGAGGAAAAATCGGATTCTTCAATTTCTTCAGTAAAAGAGTCTTGCACCGGAAGAGGAAAATCTTCAGGGGCATTTTCAGTAAAAGTAAAAGGATTTATTGTATCTGTTTCTTCAGGAATTATCTCAACTGTGTTAGCAATGCCAGGTAGATTTTTATCTTTTGAAATTTCAGCATCAATATCGTCAATATCAAAAACATCAGAAAAATCTTCATCTTCAAACAATTTATTCTCAGAAGCATCAGCGACAGGAGAAATAATAGATTTTTCATCTTCCGGCTTCTTAATGACATCATAATCAAACGGATTCTCGGGTTCTGACTCTATTGAAAAATCTTGTGCGGAGTTATCTTCCGGAGAGGTAATGTCAAATGAGTCTGTGCCGGTATCCATCCCTTCAAAATCTGAAGGTTGGGATACTTTTTCGCTTAGATCATCGGGCTGAATATCAAATTCATCATTAAGAAAATCATAATCTTTAGAAGGGGGTTCTATTACTTTAGCCGGAGTCTCATCATCAAAAGGATGCGGGTCAGGCACAATAAAGCCGTTATCAAACGGTGAAAACTTATTCAGATCATTTAGTTCAAAACCTTCACTGGAAAAATCGTAAGTCTTTTTTCTGCGGCTTGAAAGCTCGTCTTCTGTCAACTCTCTGTCTTTTGGTAATTTGTTATCTGCTCCCGATATGGCATCTGCATTCAGAATCATCATGCCATCTGAATCAAAAGAGACAGCAGACTTTTTTACTCCATCTTTGCCTTCTATCGGTTTCGGCTTTTCTTCTTCTTTCTTTAACAAGCCGTAACTTTCAAGAATCATTTCTTTTGATTTTCTTCTTTCTTCCCTTTGCTTCAGTAGCTCTGCTTCAAAATCCATCCCCGGTTCTATAATATCATCTTTTATTATTTCTTCGCCGGTCTTTCTTGGGCTAAGCGGAGCTGGACTTACTTTATCATTTCCTTCTTTCCCGTCATCTTCACTAAAACTAAATTTAACAGGTTTTAGATTATCAATATCAAGATCATCAATCGGGATATTTTTTAAAATAAAACTATTATTTAATTCAGCTTCATAATCTATAAAGAAGTCGTCACCAGACGCTTCTGTTTTGCTATCATCCTCATAAAAATCTTTACTATCAGTAATAACATCTTGATCCGCTGAGGGGATCTTTTCCGGGACTGTTTCAACCGGTATTGCAATTTCCTCCGGCTCCGGTTCTTTAACAGCATCAAAAACAGGAGGAGTGCTTTCAGCGGTAGGAATTTCGGGTTCAACCTGAGGTGTTTTTACTTCCTCAGTTTCATCATCAAATGGATTTTTAGCAACTTCATCTGGGGAAAAATTTGAAAAAGTGAATTTATGTTCTACAGTCTGCTTATTAAGTAAATCGTCAGTTATTATTGTGTTCTCATCAAGTACGTCAAAATCAATTATTCCGCGATGAGCTTCGTCATTAACAATTTCATCAAGTTTTTCTAATGCTGCAAACCCAGGTGTCGGGGGACCCTTTGTTTCAACAGGGGGTATATCGTTGTTCACTTTAGGCTTTGCAACCGGGTAGCTGACCGGTGGAGCCTTTACCTCTGAGTCCGGAAGTACTGACCTTTTAAAGAAGCTTTCGCTAAGATCTTCTTCTTTCTTTTCTTTTTTAGGCTCAGCATCTGGTTCTTGTTCAATAACAGGAAGTCTCTTGGCCTTTACACCAAAATTAAAAACAGTACCGGTACTTTCAGTATTTAATAGAAAGTCAGGATTTACGGATTCCTGAGCAGGAGTAGAGGTGATAATATCAATTGCATTGGGATCGTTTTTCCTGTATAAGTTTGAAAGTAAGTTTTTACTTTTGTTGGCATAATCGGTAATAATATTCTTTTTAACCGGATAAATGGAACATGCAATTTCAGCAACGGCAGAAGAATTCCTTGGGAGGTTTTCCAAAACTTCCTTTTCACCAAAGAAATCTAATTTTCCGACTTTGTAAACTTTAGTAGCTCTGTTAGTGCCACCCGGAATTTTAACTTTCACTTCACCAGTGATAATTAAATAGATATAATTAGTATCATCTCCGGGGCGGTAAATGATTTCGCCCTCGGGAATATTCATTAAATCCTTTGGGTTCGTCTTAATCTTTATACCGCTAAAATCTACATCAGCGAATAATTTATTCTCCCTGATTCCTGATATGTTTTTATTCTGAAACATTGTTTATTTTTAAACTTAAACTTTCAAATATTAAATATAATAATAATGAATTTTAAAGAAATACAAAATGGCGTTACCTATCTAATTAATAACGACAAAAAACTTGCCAAAGTAATTACCGCTGCCGGTAAATGTAATTTAAAGCCACATAGAAATTACTATTTATCTCTATTAGAAGCAATAATTGGTCAGCAACTTTCTGTAAAAGCTGCTTCATCCATATACAACAAATTTACGGCTTTTTTTCTGGAATACCCAACTCCTATAAATATAATCGAAACTCCTCATGAAATATTAAGAGGGCTGGGACTTTCTAATGCAAAAGTTAGGTATGTTAAAGATTTAGCGGAAAAAGTTGAAGATGGGACAATCCATTTTAATAAATTGAATAAACTAAGCGATGAACAGATAATTCAGCTGTTGACTAAAGTAAAAGGAATTGGGATTTGGACGGCACATATGTTTCTGATTTTTACTTTGGGGAGGCCAAATGTTTTACCTACCGGCGATTTGGGGATAAAAAAAGCAATTCAAAGGGTATATGAACTTGACGAATTACCGCAGGAGGAGGGGGTGGAAATTATTGCAGCTAAATACAAATGGGATCCTTATTGCTCTTTAGCTTCCTGGTATCTGTGGAAAAGTCTTGAGTTCTAGTTCTATTATGCTTAAGCTTAGTGTAGTGAATCTTTTTTTATTTAAAAACATCAAATAATGCAAGAAGAAAAATTATTAATTAGTTTAGCAAAGTCCGGCGATAAGGCTGCTCTTGCGGAACTTGTAAAGTTATATGAAAGCACAATTTATAACTTTGCATTTAAAATTTGCAGAGATAAAGAAAAAGCCGAAAATATTATGCAGGAGACTTTCTATAGCATGATAAAGTCCCTCAATCAGTTTGAGGGTGATTCTAAATTATCTACATGGTTGTATAGAATAGTTTCCAACCATTGTCTTATGGGTGCCCGAAAATTAAAAAGCAGCAATTTTGTTTCTTTAGATGAAATTGAGGACGATGAAAATAATGTGAAGGAGCTTGCTGTAGATTGGGATTCAATTCCCTTTAAGAGTACTGAAAATGATGAGTTAAAGAAAATTTTGGATGATTCTATTAAAAAGCTGCATCCGGATTACCGGGTCGTTTTCTTGCTGCGGGATGTTGAGGGGTTGTCTACAGAAGAGACCGCCAGTATTTTGGAATTAACCGTTCCGGCAGTAAAATCAAGGCTGCATAGGGCCAGAGCTTTTTTGCGCAACGATATAAATGAGGCTTTTAAATGAAAGAAAATGAAATTAAATGTAAAGATGTTGTTAACCATATCTGCGAAAGTTTGGGAGAAGATCTAAATTCTGCCCAGTGCATAGCAATAAAAAAGCATTTGGGTGAATGTAAAAACTGCGCCAGTTATTTCAAAACAGTGGAAATGACAATCGATTTCTATAAAAAGTACAATGTAGAACTGCCGGAGGATGCACACGATAAACTTCTGAAATCTCTTGGGCTAAATACTTGATTATAAATGGAATTGAATTACCCGGAATAGGAAAATAAACATGGAAAATGAATTTATTTACAATACTTCGATTATATGGGAAAATGATAGGATAGGAGAAATCTCAGGCCCCGGATTACCAAATGTAAAAGTTGCTACTCCGCCCGAATTTCCGGAGGGTATTGCGGGCTATTGGTCCCCCGAGCATATGTTTACAGCCAGTGCCAATATCTGCCTAATGACGACATTCTTGGCAATTGCAAAAAACAGCAGCTTCAATTTTTTAGCATATTCTTCTGATGCAGAAGGGAAACTTGAAAAAATTGACGGCAGGTTTATAATGTCTGAAATTACTCTTAAACCAGTTATCAAAGTCAAAAGTGAGAGTGATATAGAAAAAGGGATTAGACTGATTGAGAAAGCTGAACATAATTGTCTTATCTCAAATTCA
>JAUZPC010000159.1 GCA_030706105.1 Bacteroidota bacterium
GCTTAGTTATCATAAAGAACTTCAGGTAAGGGAAAACAGATTCAGAGAATTGAAAGATCAAATTTGTGCTTTGGCACTTAAGAATGATGAGGTTGTACCTCCTAATGAAGTAAAGAATACGCTTAATGGAGAAGAGAGAGACATTCCAATTCATGTTGATGTAAAAGATTTTCCATATAAATATGACCATGTTATGCCATTTTCTGCAAGTTCTGCACTGGAATTGGAAGTAGATGCAGCTTTTAATGAAGTTTTTAACATAGCGGCGCAATTTCTAAAGTAGCATTATAAAAGTTTGATTTCCAATTGCAAAATTGGGTCTGGGAAGCGTTAGTTTTACTAGAATATAAAAAAAGGAGAAGTAAGAAATTACTTCTCCTTTTTGCTTTTTATTCATTATTATTTGGTCAGAACCATTTTCTTTGTAGCAGTGAATACTGATGACTCAATGCGATAGAAATAGATTCCCGATGATAAATTCTTTGCTGCAAAATCAAATTCATGAATGCCGCCTTTTAATTCACCACTGAAAAGGACAGCTATTTTCTGTCCAAGAACGTTATAAACACTCAAAGTTGCTTTAGTAGTCATTGGAACTGAAACCCGTATCTTTGTAGTAGGGTTAAAAGGATTAGGGTAGTTCTGTGACAGTTCAAATGATGCAGGAACAGTTTGGCTGTTTTCTACTGAAAGGGGAGAATCAGTAAAATATAATTTTCCATCAGTAGAACCTGCAAAAATTCTGTTAGAATTTGACTTTTGCCCATTACCTGAAAATACTATGTTGATTCCCTGACCGGCAAGTCCTGCCAAGTTCCATGAAGCACCTTGATTTGCAGAAACGAATACACCTGCAGCCCAGGCACTTGCATAAACAATGCCTGTATTATCAACATATAAATTGTAAATATAACGAGAGCGTAAGCCGTTAAAAGCTGTCTGCCAGGTCGTTCCGAGGTCTGTGCTTCTGTATGCACCGCCGCCGTATGTACCTGCTATAAGTGTATTATCAGGGGTTACACAAAGAGTCCAAATATAATCGAAACCGACATTCAAAGGCTGCCAACTGTTAGATGAAGGCTCAATTTTATAAGCGCCATTACCAAATGTACCGCAAAATACTGTATTGCCAATACAGGTTAAAGCATGGATAGCCTGGCAATCCAAACCATTATTCAGTTGTGACCAGCTATTTCCGCTATCTGTTGAGCAGAAGACACCGCTGCCCCAAGTACCGGCATACATTTTATTGTTGCTTGTAATGCAGAGATCACGAACATCTTTACCTGATAATCCGGCTGCTTCCCAGGAAGTACCGGCATTTTTAGAAACAAATAATCCTTTTTCAGTTGAGGCAAAAATCCAATTACCGGAATTTACAGTTAAATTCCAAACATAAGATACATTTAGATTTGACTGAACTTCGTTCCAGATGCTTCCGTTATTGGAAGATTTAAGTATTTTACCACCCTGAATTGCAAGATAGAGGTTATTGTTAGAGTCTGTAATAATATCTTGTATCTGCATTCCTGCAGGTATGTTCTGCGCAAGCTGCCAATTAACATTAGTACCGCTATTATTGCCTGACCCTAAAATAGATACTTTAAAAGATTTTGAATCCTGATTATTTAATGAATTTGGATCAACAGGAGTAGAAGAAATCAAATAAGCATTATTTACAAGGTTTGAATCAACCGGTATATTGCCGAGGAAAGGAGAAAAATTGAATTGTCCGCTTCCTGTCATGTTTTTGCAAATGAACTGCCCTGTTACTAATCCGGCAGGGAAGTAAACGTCTGCATAAGGGGCAAGAACAGAACCAGTAACGTTAATTCCGTGTAATTGTAGTTTTTTGGTGTTTGGGAAGTTGAAAAGAATGTTATTTGGAGTAGTTCCAAAAATTTCAAATCCACCTTGCCAATTCAAACTATCGCCAATAACGTTAACAATTGCAACGGATCCGCTTGGAACCTGTATCTGCAAATCGTTGGCAATAGAAAGTTTGCTTCCGTCAACTCTAAAAATGTTTGTACCCGGATTTATACCTGTTAAAAATACTCCTCCAAACTGATATACTGTTGAACCAGTTGTTTGAATTGCTGATAATTTAGCAGATAGGTTTTGTAAACTTGCTTTTGCAGAATCAAAAGTAATTGTGGAGTCCTGATGCAGCACACCTCCGACTATTGATACTGAGTTTAGCGGCAAATTAGTAGATTTTCCATAAAGGATATTGCCGTTATAGACTGCACCTATAGTATATGTAAGGTTTCCGCCTACAACTAAAACATCTTCTGTACCATAATTAGAAACAGGAAGTTTATCTCCAACACTGTATCCACTCATTGTAGCATTTTTACCGACTGCCATTCTTCCTTCAACATCTGAACTTGGTGCTGAAAAGTTTTCAAGTACAAATAGATTAAAATCTTTTGCTGCACCCAGACTGATGGATCCATTCAGTGAAGAAGTAATGTCGGTTTTAACATTTACATTCAATGTAGCCGATTGACCGTTTGAGAGTGATGGGATTTCCCATATTCCTGTTGAAGGTGAATAGGTACCGGTTGACACTGAGTGTCCTGTATATAACAAACCGGCGGCCAATTGCTCTGAAATGCGGATATTGGATGCTGACTGCGGGCCTAAATTAGTAGCTGTAATGGTGAATGAAAGAGGATCGCCATTTTGGACGCTGTCTCTAGACACTGTCTTTATTATTTTTATATCAGCCTGCTGCGGTAAAGGAGCGGGGCATACTGTCGGGTTCCATATAACATAACTGACAACATCACTGCCGACCTGATTAAGATCGCAGTCAAGAAGTCTCATACCGAACTTCAATTTTACCAAGGTATCGCTTGACTGTATGCCGGGCCATTGACCTGTAATTGAAACAGACGTATCGGAATAAATCCATTTTGAAGTATAATTTGTGCTTGTGTCAGCAGAAGCCGGAGAAACAACTTTCCAGTAAAGCTGAAGATAAGCTTTGGAATTAGCCGGCTGTTTGGTTAAACTTGCTGTAGTTGTAATATATTTTGGTGAATATTCGCAAAGGGTTGAATTTGGAGGCATAACACCGTTCCATGATTCTACACATGTAATTGATGGAGGGTTGGGACCAGGTGCGTTTCCGTTCCATCCTGTAGAAGATGCAAAGTGAATTTCACTATTTACCTGAAGATTTTTACAGAAGACAGGACCGTCAAAATTGGAGTTGCCGGTAAGAGTGGCATTAGGGGCAATTAGAGCACCTTTCATATTTGCGCAGCAGCTTACTGTTCCTAATTGTCCATTATTTGCTGTAGTGTAAAAATTCCAGATTATGCGGCTTCTCCAATACTCGTTATCAAAATTACCGACCATATTCCCATAGTTCCAGTTAACGTTACCGTCAATGGAAGCAACATTTATTATGATAGTCTGAGTTGAGTCTGAAGGTATTACCTCTATCTGCTGTACTTTAGAATTTTCTAAACTTTGTACATCGGTAACACTGAATACTGCTAATTTCTGACCTGCCGGACAGATGAATTTTAAAGGTGCAGGCTGAGAACCCGGAGCCTGAATTGTGCCGTTAGCAGGTAATGTTTTCCAATAATTGGAAGCATCGGTAAGAGCCTGAACAGGGGAATTATTCTGCGGCCAGGTGCTGTTGCTTTGCAGTGAGCCGCCATTCATAAAAGAGAACCAACTGGTATTGGTTACATTTGAACTTACTGCGGCACTTCCATTAAATACTTTAATGTTAGCCATACCGTTTGTTGTTACTGTTCCGGCAACTGCAAATACAATATCTTGATTTGAATTACCATTTAATCTAAAACCGAATTGATGCGAATTGGAAATATTATAATCTCCACCGACATACAATCTTCCTTCAATTTCACTTACACTTGTTATATTGTTACTGACAACTGCATTCCAATGATTTAATAAATCGTTGGGGTTAATTGCAAATGTGGAACTGGTTAATAGTATAACAATTGCAAAAAACAGAGCAGAGGTTACAGATTTTGACGTAATTTTCATTTATTTTTCCAGTAAACTACTATTATTAATTGTGACAGGAAACACCAACAAAAATTAAGCCAAAAAAAATAGAAATAAAATTCCTGTAACATGAAAATATATAAGGAAATAGAAGAATATTAAGCTGTTATTTTTGAAAGAAAATAGAAAAATGTCTCATTATGCTACAAGTGCTCTAAATGAAACACTTTAAGTGCTTATATTAAGAATATTTAAGATGTTTTTTTATTATTTTTGCAAAGCTAAAAATGAGTCTCAGGAGTTAAGACAGGACTTAAAGAATTGAAGCATTTTTAAGAAAAAATTGTTAAATAAAATATTGAATAAAACAATTAATCGTCAATTTGGCTATTGCTTGTAACCGTTTTTTTTTAGTATATTATTTTGTATTTATTTATATGTAGTAATTCAAACATTTTCTTTACTAAAAATAATGAATCAGAAAAATCACCCTATAAGACTTGATGACCTTGCTGAAGCGTTGCACGTTTCCAAGGTTACTATTTCTAAAGCACTAAGAGATCATCCGGACATTTCTATTGCTACTACACAAAGAGTAAAAGAACTTGCTGAGAAGATGGGATATATGCCCAATATTATGGCAAGAACTCTGTCTGCACATAAGTCTCGTACGATTGGTTTAGTAATTCCGGAAATTGCACATATCTTTTTTGCTTCAATTATTGATTCTATTTATGATGCCGCTTTTGAAAATAATTATGAAATAATTTTGACTGTCTCGCAAGAGCAGGATGAAAGAGAAAAAAAACATATTCTCTCACTTCTTTCAATGAGGGTAGATGGCCTTATTGTTTCAGTTACACAGCAGACAAACGATTTGGCAATATTTGAAAAAGTAAATGAATTGGGTGTTCCGCTTCTGTTTATTGACAGAACCCCCAAAATGCCTAATATTTCCAGCATTACTGTAAATGATATGGAAGGGGCTTTTAACGCAATAGAATACGGTATTAAAAAAGGTTATACAAGAATTGCGCATTGCGGCGGTTACCGGAATCTTAATATTGGAAGGGACCGTTATGAAGGCTTTATGAAAGCCATGAATAAGCATTCCATTCCCGTAAATGATAACTGGGTTATTGAGGGCGGATTAAGGGAAGAAGATGGTTATAACGCTTTTATGAAGATGTATAAAAATGATAAAAATAATCTGCCAGAGTATATTCTTGCAATATCCTATCCTGTAGCTCTGGGAATTTATACAGCAGCTCTTGAAGTTGGCATAAATATTCCAAGTGATATTGAAATAACATGCTTTGGATTGAATACTTTTAATAAATATGCCCCCTCGATTTTTAATTTTGTAAACCAGCCGACAAAGGAACTTGGCAAAAAAGCTTTTGATTTTATGATTCAGCAAATTGATGGGACCGGGCCCTTTTTACCGAAGAACATAGTCTTAGACACGGAATTGATTATAAATCATTATATTGTACAGAAATCAGATTAAAGTAATGGTTATATTTGTCTTTGGATCAGTAAAGCTGTGTCAATATTGTAAAAGTCTTTAAGCTGGTCATATAAATCGGGGTGCAGTTTTTTAAGTTCGATAGGTTTCTCAAAATAATATTCGGTAGCAACCGCAAAAAATTCTGCCTGGTTAGTAGCCCCGTATTCATTTAACAGGGTCTGCCTGTTGTTCATTATATCGCTCACAAGTCTATCATACTCATTTGAAATAATTCTTGCCCAGGTAACATAGCTTGTCCTTTGAAGCAAATCGGGAATACTGTCTATTATTCCATATTCGTGGTCAAGCTGATGAGCAAACTCATGATAAACAAGATTTTGTCCGTCATTTATATCAAGTGTATCTTGTTTTATTTCATCCCAGGCAAGAACAACTTGCCCTCTTGCCCACGACTCCCCAAACCTGAATTGGATTGATTCAATCATAGTACCGTCTTTCAGATAATGAGTTTCGGGTGCAAAATAGGCGGTAGGGTAAACCAGAATAGTCCGCAGCTTTGGATAAATATCATGATCTTGCCCTAAAAGCAAAATACACGCTTGAGCGGCAATTGTCAGCTTAATTTCATCAGTTATTAATAGCCCGGCACAACCCTCAAAGAATTTCTCTGCCAAAAATATTTGTACAAGCTGCTGCAATTCTTCTTTTAGTGAAGCAGGAAGGAGATTATAAAAACGCACGTTATTTTCTATTATCTCTAACCAGTCAGCAGGGAATCCTTTTTTAATGATTTGCTGCCTGCTGTTTTTTCTAAGCCAAAATTTCATTTACTATTTTATGCAATAATTGGAAGTTCTATTGTTAATTAGTGTTGGCAAAATAAGTAAACAGGCACGTATATGCAATTACATTCCACACTTGACAATAATTGTAAAATGTCCGAGCCAAGACTCAATTTATTAGGGATGAAAAGATTATAATGCAAATCTCCGGCTCTATCCCCCTTCTTTTTACGAAAGGGGATAAGGCTGAGATTGTATGCACAAAAATGACATAATAATAAATGGTACTAATCTGGTTATTATTTATTTAACCAGCATCATCTTCTTCGTCTGAATAAGATCTCCGGCTTTTATTGTATAGAAATAAATACCTGATGATAATCCTTTAGCGTTAAAATGAACAGTATGCTCGCCGGAAGGCTGTACTTCGTTTACAAGAGCTTTTACTTCATTTCCTAAAACATCATA
>JAUZPC010000016.1 GCA_030706105.1 Bacteroidota bacterium
CAAATATTTTAAAACATATGCAATGATTGTGAACGGATTCTTTCCGGCTCTATCTTAATTTATGGAATGTTAATTTTTCGAGACTGAATGGGAACTACCTTGAAAAGCATAAATAAAATATGTAAAATATTAATTACAAATTACTTATTAAATCAGAAGTATTATTTACATACCTCTCATTATATAATATATAAATGCGGTTACTATAATATTAAAATAAAATTAAAGCAATTACTAAAACAGAATTATTAATGATTTTATCAATTGTATTTAGATACTTAGAGTATATAATCTTATACCCTAAAACTAGATACTCGTAAATTTTATTAATTTATGCAAATTCGGAAGGATTAGCTTATGAAAGTTGAACAGAAAAAGTGGACTAAGGAAAATGGATGGGAAATTGTATCAAGTGGAAATTTATTCACATCCGCTCAATTAGTTCTTATATTTGGAGCGAGGGCAGTTTTGATGGACTTCAAACTTATTGAAGATATTAAAATAATGTACCCCAATGCTCACTTACTGGGCTGTTCAACGGCAGGAGAAATTTGCGGAATTCAGGTGCTGGATAATTCCTTAGTTGTAACGGCAATTGAATTTGAACACACTACAATTAAAGGCGGCAAAATAAATCTTGAACCGTCTCAAAGTAGTTATCAGGCAGGGGAAGCATTAGCCAAGCTGCTAGATCCATCTGAGCTATGTCACGTTTTTGTCATTTCAAACGGTTTAGGGGTAAATGGCAGTGACTTAGTTAGTGGATTAACTAAAAATTTACCTAACAACGTAACTGTTACAGGTGGTTTGGCCGCAGATAGTGATCGCTTTATAGAGACCGTGGCTTTTTGGGATTGCATGCCGGATAATAGTTCGATTGCGATACTGGGATTTTATGGAGATCATATTAAAATTGGCTTCGGTTCTATGGGAGGGTGGGATCCTTTTGGACCCGAAAGGTTAATTACTCGGTCAGAGGAAAATATTTTATTTGAACTTGACGGTCAATCCGCTCTTGAACTATATAAAAAGTATTTGGGCGAACATGCAGACGGGCTTCCGGCAACCGGGCTGCTGTTTCCGTTGAGCCTTAGGACTAAACCAGATGGCCAAGGAGTGGTTCGTACCGTATTGGCAATAAATGAAAAAGACCAGAGTATGACTTTTGCAGGGGCGCTTCCGGAAGGCGCTTATGTCCGTTTTATGAAAGCCAACTTCGACAGGTTAATTGATGGTGCCATTGAAGCAGCTAGGGCTTGTAATACTTCATCTGATCAGTTTACTCCTCATGTGGCAATTTTAATTAGCTGTGTCGGGAGAAAACTTGTTCTCAAGCAAAGAGTTGAAGAAGAAATTGAGGGCGTTCGGGATATTTTAGGTAACCAGACAGTTCTGACCGGATTTTATTCTTATGGAGAAATCTCTCCTTTTAAATTTGGTAATAGATGTGAATTGCATAACCAGACCATGACAATTACTACTCTTTCGGAGGAATAATTCTTGAACGTAATGCATAACTTATTAAAACGCCAACTTAAACGTTATTTTGGCGATTCATCTCTTCTCACTGAAGAAATGAAAAGTTTCATTTCAGCTGTGAATGATACTTATTTTGAATTTGACACTGATCGTGCCATGCTTGAAAGATCACTTGAACTCAGCTCCAATGAACTTCTGCAAGCAAATTCAGAAATGAGGGCTATTTTCCAAGCCATCCCCGATTTGTTGTTTCGTTTAGACGAAAACGGTGTAATCCTTGATTACAAAGCTGGCGGGATGACGGAATTTATTGCTCAACCTAAAGATTTGATCGGCAAAAAAATACAAAATGTTCCCGACAAAAATGTTAGCAATATATTTGCCAAATCTATCCATGAAGTAGAAGCAACAAATTCTATTGTTAGCTTTGAATACTCTTTAGTTGTGCATGGGATTGCTTCGTTTTATGAAGCAAGACTTATTCCTTTACCTGAGAAGCAGATGATTGCTATGATTCAGAATATCACTAAGCGTAAGCAGGTAGAAGAAGCGCTAAAAGAAAGTGAAAGGTTCCTTCGTACAACCATAAATGTTATGTCTGATATTGTTTGTTTTAAAGACGGTAATGGAAGGTGGAAACTGGCCAATGATTACGACTTAAAACTTTTTCAGTTGGAAGGAGTTGATTATATTGGGAAGAAAGATTCTGAACTTGCAGAATATTCTGATTTCTACAGAGATGCGTTTCTGAATTGTGAGGCTACGGATGAAATTACATGGGAAATGGGCGTCAAAAGCCGGTGTGATGAAATTATTCCCCAGCCCGATGGCACAGAGATGATTTTCGACGTAGTAAAAATCCCAACATATACTCCTGATGGAGAGCGGAAAGGTCTGATAATTGTGGGGCGTGATATTACAGAAAGAAAAAAGACCGAAAAAGAACTTTTACAGTTATCTCAAGCAGTAAGGCAGAGCCCTGCTTCTATTATTATTCTAAATACGGAAGGTTATATTGAGTACGTTAATCCAAGATTTACTGAAGTAACAGGCTACAGTTTGGAAGAAGTAGTCGGGAAAGATTCAGAATTCTACTTAATAGGGGACAAAACCTCTCAAGATAGGGAATTGCTTCGGAATACAATTTTGTTAGGAAATGAATGGCGGGGAGAATTTTTAAACAGGAAAAAAGATGGCTCTTCTTTCTGGGAGTCTGCCACAATTTCTCCAATCAAAGATAAAAATGGTGAGGTCACACGTATTCTTGCTATTAGAGAGGATATAACTGAAAAGAAAGCATTAGAGATAAATCTTAAAAAGGCACTGGATAAATCAAAAGAATCCGATAGATTAAAATCTTCTCTGCTTGCAAATATGAGCCATGAATTCAGAACCCCTATAAATGGCATACTGGGGATTTGTAGTATCCTAAAAGATATGTCCGTTGAGCAAGAGAAAAAAGATATGCTTGATTTAGTGATTGCATCTAGTAAAAGGTTGATGAGTACTCTGCATTCAATTTTAGAACTTGCTGATCTGGAATCTGATAACGACAGAAGAGCCCATTCATTTATTAATATTTCGGAATTAGTCATGAAATTAAATGACAATTTCAAGACGCAAGCTGAAAGAAAAGGGATCTCGTTTGTAACTGAAATAAGATGTAATGACTTATTAGTTAAAGCGAGCAATAAGGATATTTCGCATATAATAACTCATTTGTTAGACAACGCACTTAAATTTACAGATAGAGGAAGTATCGGAATTATAATTGAATCAGAAGTGATTGACCAAAGGTTATTTGCAAAATTGATTATAAATGATACCGGAATAGGAATTGCCCCGGAATATAGTTCTATTATATTCGATGAATTCAGGCAAGTAAGTGAAGGAATATCAAGAAATTATGAGGGCTCGGGTGTAGGGTTATCACTGGTAAAAAGGATAATAGCTCTGTTAAATGGTAAAATATATGTGAAAAGTGAAGTTAGCAAAGGTTCAGAATTCACAGTCTATTTACCTGCTGAAAAAGGCAACCAATCAGTTATGGAAACTGAAGAAGTCAGAAATAATTTTAAAGAATTATCAGCCCCTAAGGTTCTTGCTGCAATTCCTGAGGTGCTTGTAGTTGAGGACAATTTGCTAAATAGGAAAGTTATTGAACTATATTTGAATGGAATTTGTAAAGTAGATGAAGCGGAGAATGGTCTCAGCGCTATAAAATTAGCTAAAGAAAAACGTTATGAACTTATTTTGATGGACATAAATCTGGGGCATGGTATTGATGGTATATCAACGGCAAAAGAAATACGTAAATTATCCTGGTATCAAAACGTGCCTATGGTTGCTGTAACCGGATATGCTATGGAAACAGATAAAAATGAAATATTATCTCAGGGCTTGACTCATTTTTTAGTAAAACCTTTTGAGAAAGGGGATTTATTAAAATTGGTAACTGATATTTTGCACGACAGAGGGTATAAGATACCATAAATTTGTTTATTCTAGATGCTGCAAATACAAAAATAAAAATATTAGATGCCTATATTATTGGAAACTACAATTAAATATGATTTGAAATTTTTTAAAATAAAAACATTTCTCTATTACGTAAATACTATGTTAATCTATACTTCACTCCTTACAAGTATATAACTTTAGTATGAAATATAAATATTAAAATGCTGGGATTGTGATACCTGTTAATTGTTAACTTTTCTCTCATACGCAAGCATTATTATTTTTCTTAATGCTTCTTCGTATGGGAGCCCATATGCATCGGCGGATCTCATAAAACCGACCCCCTCATCAATATGTGGATTAGGATTTACTTCCAGAATATACGGTTTAAAGTCTTTGGTTAACCGAATATCAACTCTTGCATAGTCACGCACTTCCATAAGCTTGTAAGCTTTTAAAGCTATCTCCTTAACTTTTTCAGTAACTTCTTTTGGCAATTTTGCCGGGCAGATTGGCCGTGTCTTATGGTATGCTTCATGTTCAGGCTCCCATTTTGCCTGGTAGCTTACAATATTAAAGAGGTTCTTGGGCATTTTAGAAAAATCAATTTCACTTATCGGGAATACTACTGGATTCTCATTTCCCATAATGGAAACGTTAAGTTCTCTTCCATCTATAAATTCTTCCACCAGAGCCGGCTGATCATGTTCAGTATAAACATATTTAAGCCTTGTTATCAGAGCTTGTTCATCAGCTACAATTGATTCATTCTCAATTCCGGTGCTTGCATCTTCAAATGCAGGTTTAACTATAAGTGGGAAGTTTAAGCAGTTGTCAAATTCAAAATTATTTTTATCAAAAAACAAAAAGTCTGGTGTTGGAAGTCCTGCTGATTTAAGTAGTCTTTTAACAAAAGTTTTATTCTGGCAGTTTGCAAGTACAACAGGCCCGGAGCCTGTAAATGGAATCTGTAGTAAGTCCAAAACTCCGGCAACATTCATTTCCAGACGGGCATTATCATTATATATCTCTATAAAATTAAAAACTATATCCGGCTTCCTGTTATTCAGTTCTTCTATTAATACCTCTATATTATCTAATATATTAATAGAATAGGCATCAAACCCGATTTTGTTTAATACTGTGACTAATGACTCAAATTCTTCAAGCGGATTGGACTCTTCTATGTCAAAATAGGGTTTAAATCCCAAATCAGCAGCTTTTATGTCATTTCTTTGCGGGTAGTCAGTTATCGTTTCATTAAAAACTACAGCAACTTTTAGTTTATTTGTCATATTTTGATAAATGTGATAAAGAAAAATTATTCAATAGTATTAATATAACAGATTATTTATTTTAATAAAAAAAATTAAGGAACTTAATGAGTTTTTACCCGCAGCCTTATAAGTACCAGTGTGGACCTTTTGCCTTAAAATATGGTTTGGTTATGTTGGGCAAAATTGAAAATGAAAAGGAAATTAGCAAAAGGGCCGGAAGCTCATGGTGGTACGGAACTGATGAGATAGGGCTTTCCAGAGCTGCAAAAAGCTTTGACTGCGGAATGAAATATTTTACATCTGGGGAAAAAGCCTTGGCAATTAAACACCTTATAGGTTTTCTAAGGAAAGGGAACCCGTGCATCCTGAGTGTGGATAATTGGGGGCACTGGGTCACAGTTATTAACGAGCAAAATAATAAATTTATAATTGTGGATTCAGATCTTGAAAAAGTTATCGAAATTTATTCCCATAATCAGCTTTTGAAAAGATGGATATATACAGATAAAGACACTGATGAAACCAGCTTTGATGGTTATGCCCTTTTTACTAATAATAAGCCGGTTACAAAAGCTAATTTCTCTTTGGATAAAGCCAGATTTGTTATGAGAAAAACTAACAAAGATTTAGCTGAGAAATGGGACAAGTATTTTAACGATTTGATACAGATTTGTAAACCAAGAAATCCTTTATCAAAAAAAATTATTTCTTTTACTGAATTTTTAAGACGTCATGAAAAATTATTGGTTGAAGAGATTGCCGATTGGCATGGAAAACCGGCTTATAAAGAGTTAAAAAAAACACTAAAAAACATGCAGTTCGTAGCAGATGTTTATGATTTAGTTATCAGGGCTGAAGACCAGAAAAAAGTTCTTGTTGATCTTGCAGGACTGCTGATGTTTCATTTTTGCGGAAAGTATGGTAGTAAACCTATTTATTAATATATGAAAGTTGAATTATGAGTGAGTTCAAAAGGAATAATGTAATCTTGAAATCAAATCAAACTGCTTTATTAATTATAGATATTCAAGAGAAAATTCTGCCTGTTATGCAAAATACAGAGATGATACTGGAAAATGCTTTAAAACTTATTAAAGGTTTCAAACAGTTAAACCTTCCCATTTTTTACACAGAACAGTATCCAAAGGGACTTGGAAAAACAGCCGGCGTTTTGTTGGATGAACTAAAAAATATAGCCCCGATTGAAAAAATGACTTTTAGCTGTTTTGGTGCCGGCAATTTGTTTAATATGTTAAAAGAGAAAAATATTTCTCAGGTAGTTGTTGTGGGGATTGAGGCTCATGTATGTGTTATGCAAACTATACTGGACTTGATTGCTAACGGGTTTCAGGTTAATGTTTGCGCAGATGCGGTTTCCTCAAGAAAAGTAATTGACTATGAATCTGCTCTGGATAGAATGAGAGGTTATGACGTTGAAGTAACAACATCTGAATCTGTTCTCTTTGAATTACTTGTTGAATGCGGGACAGATGATTTTAAAGCAATATCAAAAATAGTAAAGTAAATATTTTGTTATTTAATAAGCAATTAAATTATTTAATTGCTTATTATTTAGTAAAAGCGCTTTCAAGTTTCTCAAAAATTGCTTTCTTTATTTTTTCTTCAGTGACAAAATTTTTCACAATTTCAGGAACATCAAAATCAATTTGTAATGAGGTTTCGTTAACTTTTATAAGACCTTTCATATCCCTTTCTATAGGTCCTTTTTTAATAATAAAAGAGACGTATAAATCATTTTGCGTCCAATTTTTGTTCATTTCTTTTATGTCAAATCCTTGAAAATGATTTGTGAGCGATTCTTTTACTAAAGGGTCAAGTATTTCTTTTTTTTGTTTGGCGGGTAAGCTGTTCAAGTATTTTATTTGCATAGCGATTCTATATTATTTTTAATAATTTATATCATAAACTATTAAATTTTTTATATCTTTAAGTGATGCAAGTTAAAAGTTGTTGGAAAAATGTTTGAAGAAATTGAACAAAATATTTTTATAAATCGAAATTTCTCCTTTCTTGTAAAGAAAAGTGAATTTAAATTATTTTTTAAATTTATTACAGAAGACTTTTCTATAGCACAGAAGTATTTAGAAAATTTGGACAAGGGGGAAATGCCTATTTCAAAGTTGCCCTCTTACATGCAGGAGTACTTTGCACTTAAGAACTATTCCAAAAAAGAAATAAAGCTATTTAAGCACTTTGTATTGGAACTTGAAGCTGATTTAAAGTATAATCCCTTAAATGAACTGCAGGAAGGGAAAAATATCCGTGTCGATTTATTTAATCTTTATGAGAAATATGAAAGTCTCATTACGCCTAAAGTCCTTGTAAAAAAGATAGATGCTGAGCTTTCAGATAATTTTATAAATTGTTTAAATGAAAATTACAGTTTTAACAGTTCCAAGCTTGCTAAACATTTTGTCAGGTATGCTGAAAATAACAGAGTTAGTCTCTGGCTTTATGCAATAACAATTGGCAGCCAGATTGATGCAGAAATTAAAAGACTAAACAATGAGGGTGATGTATACTCTGCTTATGTTCTTCATGCTATTGGAGCGGGATTTGTTGATATAACTGCTGAAGATCTTAATAAATATCTAAATTCGCTAAACGGAAAACAATTGAAACGGTTTTCTCCGGGATTTGAAGACTGGGATATTTCAGAACTCTGTAAGATTTTTAGTATTTTGAAATATCCATATGAAATTGGCGTCAGTTTAACCGAATCATTTATGATATTACCGGAGACATCTACTGCGGGTATGATGGCATAAACCCATTATATTGATCAAAAGTTGCGATTTCCTATTCTTTCACACCGAGAAAATTTTTTTTAAAAAAATCGTTAAAATCCCCTAAACTTATACTAACTTTTTCCGATAATGTAATTGATAAGGATATTTATGCATAAAAATATACAAGGATGTATCAAGACTCAGAACATATTATGTCATCTGAGGATGAAAGAAGTCTCTTATTAGGAAGATTCAGATCTTTTGGCAAAGAGAATTTCCAGCCGGATGAAAATCCGGAAAGGAATATTCTTACTTTAGTAAAAGAAAACTCAAAATTTCTAAGCTTTTCCCTTTCGTCCAATATTAGTGAAGTCTTCATTAGACTGGAAGAAGCTCCGCTGTATTGGGTTTACGACTCCCCATTAATTCAATATATTGAAGATTACCTCAAGTTCCATGTCTTATCTGAAGGGCTAAATGAGCATTATAAAACAATTAAAGAGTTTTATTGCAAATGGGCCATAATCAAATCCGATGCCGAAAGGCAGTATTTCAGTTCCTCAGCAGTTAAAATAATCGAAAAATTTAGCAATAAGAATAATTTTCTTTATAAAATTTATCTTGGTGTAATCTATATTTATGAAAAGACGCAATACAATCCGGAGAAGGGATTTGAATTGCTAAAAAGTGCCGAAAATGTAATTAATGATCTGAATTTAAATGATAAATTCAAAGACGAATTATTATATATTCTAAACATTTTTCTTGGCTTTGCATATCTCAAAGAAGCTAATCCTCATGATGCAATTGAAAAATTTCAAAAGGCGTTAACCTCTAGACCCTATGGTGTTACAGCAAAATTTTATTTAAGTTATTCTGAAATTAAGTGTAATAATCTTAGCGTTGCAAACAGCCTTCTTGAAGAAATCCTACAATATGATATCGTCAGAGCGCAACAGGGCGTAGAAGCTGCAAGTATTGGTATGTTCCATTATTTAAATTCCCATTGTGTTTTTAAGAATGTGTTTTTCTATAATGAATTTAGCGTCTTAATTTATGATATAGAAGAATTAGTACTTCGTTTTAAAGAAAAATTTAAAAAATTATATACATCATTTAGCAGCAGATATGAGAAGCTTAAAATTTTGAAACTTAATGAATATTATGATGATGATATTATCAAATATTTCTCTTTCTTCTCAAAATATGAACAGTCAGTAAATAAGAATAATCTTTTTAATATGTGCGCTGCAGAAATAATGAACCAAAAGCTTGATTTTGGCCTTAATTCTATAATGGAGGGTATTCGTACTAGATTTTACTCCACTCTGGCTGAGAGTTTACAAATGTTTGATTCTCAGTTAATCGATTTGGCTAAACGAATTGAAAAAACTAACAATGAAATAGCAAATGAAAAAACTACATATAAAGAAAAATTAGCAGAAGCTATTATCGATTTAGAAAAAAAAGTGAATGTGGAGATTCAAAATGTTGAAAATCAAATAAATGATTTGCCTAATGAAAAAACATCTGATGCAAAATCTGCATTTGCATCTACTATGACTTATAATTTTGTCTTTTCATCAATAGTTTTTTTAATGGGTGGCAGTGCCGGCTATTCAGGAACTACAAATGCTGAGTTTGCTAATGATTTACATCAAGTATTGTCTCAAATAGTGATTACCGGTCTAAAATGGTCGGCAATATCATTTCTTTTGGGATTTATAATTGCGCTGGTATCATCAGGTATGGCAATAGTTGAGAGGCAGAATAAAAAGCAGCGTTTAATACAAAAGATATCGTATTTAAAATCCTTTAAAGAACGTCGTATAGAAGCAATAAAAAATGAATACGAAAAAAAGAGCCAATTCACAATTTCAGCATTGCAATCGCACCTGGAGAAACAAGTTGAGAAACAAGTTTCTCTAATAAAAGAACGTGAAGAAGCAGAGTCAAAATTAAAAGAAGAAATCGAACAGAAAATTGCTGCTGAAGTCGAATTCCTAAAACCACTTATGCCAAATACCGAAGCTGTATAGAATTGTAAATTTTTAAATTAATATAGCAGTATAAACGAACAAGAAGAACCTAATCCAACGTATGCTTTGCTGCATATAATAATTCAGACATGTTCAAATGCAAGGTGCCGCACTGGACTTTTGCGCATTGGCTCAAGAGAGCAGATATAACTGGATATTAGGGGCACAAAATTTCAATAATAAAAAGTACTGGATTTTGGCTGTAGTTCCGGCTACGGTACCGGAGTAAAGAGCAAAGCACATCTTCTCCCTTTAGAATGTCGATTGCAATTTGTTTATAATACTACTACAAGCCTAATTTTCTACCCGCTAAACACCTTAAAACGTAAAGAACCCATACTTAAAATAATGCTAAAACTGGCTATTATTAGCCAAGGAGAGATTATCCCTCAGGCATCCCCTTCATAATTGCAAATAAACTCACTTTTTAACTTGGTATAATAATGGATAAATGAGGGGTAATTTGTAAATATCAAACATTAAAAGGTAAACTTGAAAACTCACGATATATTACTTGAAGAAGCCTCAAATTCAAATATTCAAAATATTGAGAATATAGATGAAATATTGGTAAACATTGACCAATTAATTATTAATGGGCAATATGATGCTGCGGAAGATGCATGTAAAAATTTACTGGATTTAAAAAATGAGTTTCAAGGTTTATTTAAGCGTTTGGGTATTATTTACTTTAAACGTCAGCAAATGTCAGAAGCCCAAATATTTCTAAAAAAGGAACTTAATTTTGAAAAGAAAGATATAGAAGTTCTAAAATATCTGGCATTAATTTATCTGGAGAAAGGTGATAATTTATCAGTGTTAGATACACTTTTAGAAATTCTCATTATCGATCCATCTGACAAGGAAGTTTTGCAGAAAATTAATGAGATAATGAGGAGTGCTAATTCTGCTAGTTCCCAATTATGGCAAAGTTTTCAAGAATTTGAAAGTAGTACTCCGGCTGTATTTACAATAGAAACTGCCTTAGCATGTAACCTCCGGTGCCCGGAATGTGCAATTGGTAGTGATGCAATATCTTCAAGAGCAAAGGGTTTTCTTAAATTTGAAAAATTTAAAATAATCGCAGATAAAATTAGGCCTTTTGTTAAATATTTGTATCTCCATTTATGGGGTGAGCCTATGTTAAATAAGGAGATATTCAAAATGATTGAATATTCTTCAAAATTTACCAAAACAAATATAAGTACAAATGCAAACATAGTTAATGAAGAAGTGGCAGAAAAATTAATTTTGAGTGGTGTATCGGATATTATTGTCTCAATAGACGGAATGACACAAAAAATTTATGAGAAATATCGTGTCGGCGGTGATGTAGAAAAAGCTAAAAATGGATTAAGATATTTAACATTTTATAACAATAAAAATGGGAACAAAGTAAATATAATTCCTCAGTTTATAGTATTTAAACATAATCAGCATGAAATGGAGGAATTCCGAAACCTTTGCAGCTCATTGGGATTGAAAACATTTTTCAAAGCCCCTTATATTAGATATGAGGATTCTAATTTTGCATTTGCTGATAATATGGAATATCACAGAGCAGAATTCAGTAACATTAAGAGCATTAAAGATGAGATGCGTAATTGTGTAAATCCAAGAAATGTATTTACAATGAATATTGATGGCTCGGTAATCATTTGTTGCCATGATTATAACAAACATACAAATTTTGGAAATATTTTTGAAAATAACGTTTTGGAAATATGGAATAATCCAAAATATAGAGAGTTCCGGTGGAATATTCTTAAGGGTGCCGCCCCAACATTCTGTTTAACAGATTGCCAGACATATAAATTAAGTAAAGAGAAAACGAATGAATTATTTAATCCTAAAACATTTGAGACTGATTCCAAATCTTCTAAGGTAAATAGCGAACTTTTTAATAATAATTTGAATAAAGATTCAAAGAAAATTAATTTATGCTCAGGAACAATAAAACTTCCCGGTTATATTAATATAGACATATGCCAAGATTCCGATATTATTCTTGATCTGGAAAAAGATCTATTACCATTTCCAAATAATAGCATAGATACATTGGTTTGCATTTCTGCCATAAATTATTTTTCGATTCAAAGAGGTCAAGAAATAATTAATGAAGTTTATCGTGTTCTTAAACCGGGAGGAATAGCACGGTTTGGGACTCAAGATTTAGAGGTAATTACTGAAAAATACTTGATTAAAGACAAAGAATTTTATTTCCAAAAGTCAGCAAATGGTACAGACAGGTTTAAAGGCAGAACTATAGGCGAAAAATTAAACGAATGGTTCTATGGGTATGAAGCGAGTGGGAAAAAATGTAAATACGTTTATGATTTTGAGACTCTTGCTTTATTATTTAAAAACGCAGGGTTTGTTAATATCGAGAAGAAACAATTTTTAGATAGTAAGATTAAAGATATAGACAAAATTGATAATCGTCCGGAGCAAATGTTCTTCCTTGAAGCGGAAAAAATTGATGATTCCAAACATAAGTATACAGATGCCAATAATAACTACGGATTAGATGTTTCCGAAAAAAGAAAATTTGAATTGCAGAGTCATCTTTTGTATGCAATTAGCTGGCTAAAGAAATCGCATGATGTTACTGAAGATGGTGGATCCTCAGCTATGTTTTATCTCAGGGAAAACCGTTGGCATACTTCTTATCCTGAGACTACAGGATATATAATTCCTACATTTTTAAATTATTGTAAACGGTATAATGATTTCGAAATGTTCGATAGGGCAGTGCAAATGGGTGATTGGGAGATCTCGATTCAGAATAATGAGGGCGGAATTGGTGAACCTTTTAATACTAAACAATCAGAGCCAAGGGTCTTTAATACAGCACAAGTGTTATATGGATTTCTTGCTTTATACCAATCAACCTTAGAAGATCGTTTTCTTCAAGCAGCAATAAAGGCCGGAAATTGGATTGTGACCAAACAGAACAAGAATGGGAGTTGGCATGACTATACTCATGATGGAGAAAACTGTGTCCACGCCAGAACGGCTCTCCCGCTTTATTTGTTGGGCAATCTCACCGGTGATAAAAAATATTCGTTATCAGCAGAAAAATTTGTTGAATGGGCATTAGCCCAAGCTAACGATAATGGATGGTTTAATAATACAAGCATCAATACTCCAGTTGAAAAACCTTGGACACATTTAATTGGCTATGTCTTACAAGGGCTATATGAGATATCAAATCTAACTAATAATATAGTATTAAAGAATAGAATTATCAAAACATTAGAAGCAGCTGCTGACGCAATCTGTAACACTTACGATTTATATAAAAGTAAATTACCAGGATTACCGGGCACTTTAGATTGTAATTGGAAAAGTGATGACCAATATACTTGTATAACCGGAAATGCACAGATAGCAATATTTCTTGCTGAATTGAGAGGGTCGATTGACAAGGATATTTACACACGTGTAAGTGACCAACTAACAAATAATGTTATTAGTGTTCAATTAATCGATAATATTAATAATGATAATTTATTAGGAGGCTTAACCGGCTCTTACCCAATTAGCGGCGGTTACTGCCCCGATACAATCCCAAATTGGGGAGTTAAATTTTTTAGTGATTTACTGATACTTAAATTAAATGATATTGATACAAGATTATTCCCTTGTTAAATAAAGGAAGATATGGAATTAAATTATAATCCTTATAAAAGGGCTCCAAAACAATTTGAGCCTTGTACTCTTGAAAGTGGACTTAAGGAAGTACTTAACTTATATAAAACAAATAATTTATTTGAGTCATTTGATTTGATAGAGTTTCTTATTAAGCTATATCCGGTTGAACAAACTGGTATATTAGAGTTGGCTTATACTCTTTATCAAAATATTCCAAATAAAACCAGGTATTACTTATATCAAGGCCGCAAATTCGATTTTAAAATTAAACCAAATGAAAGAGTCTTGGACATTGGCAGTGGACATTTGCCTTTCCCTTTTGCCACTGATTTAGCCGATTTTGCCATAGAAGATAATAATTATGGAAGGGCAGGCGTTCCATTTAAATATATAGAAGGCAAACCGGTATATCAATGTTCTGTAGAATCGATGCCTTTTGAAGATAAAGAATTTGATTTTATATATTGCTCTCATGTGCTTGAGCATGTTGAGTGTCCTGAAAAAGCATGTAAAGAGTTGATGAGGGTTGGAAAACGGGGCTATATTGAAACTCCTTCAAAGGCAAAGGACTTGTGGCTTAATTCCGGTAAAATATCAAATCATAAATGGTTTCTTGACTATCGAAAAGATGTTTTGACATTTAATGAATATTCAGAGGACGAGCTGAACGGCATTGATTGTAACATATTAATGGATATGCACACAGCTCCTAAAACTTCAAATGAAAAAGCTTTTTCTGCTTTAATTTATCTCAAACCGGAATTCGTTAATACAATGTTTGCCTGGGAAAATTCTTTTAATTTTGCCGTCAACCGGCTAAGTAATACAAAAACCAGTAATGAGAATGAATATACTTCCGAACGGGTGACACAGGAAGCACTTCCCATTACTGAAACTGATAGGCCACATCAAAGACCAATTGAAATAAATAATACTAGTAATATGAAGAATAATGACGACCATAAAAAGTTGAAGTTTTTACAAGTACATACCTTTTATCAGGATTATTTAAATCAATTCTATAATAGCCATGAATATCTAACCAAAGCATCTTTCACAAACCAAATTGAAGCTCTATTGGCTGATGGATTTAGCGGAATACATCTTTTTGCTCCTTATATGACCCAATATAACTATGACAGTCAACTAATTATTGCAAATAATAAATGGTCTCAAGAAAAATGGCTTTCAGAAAATCCTGAATACAATAATCAGAATTATGATTTTACAAGTTTACTTAAAGTTCAAATAGAGCATTTTCAACCGGACGTTTTATATCTTTCCGATCCCATAACCTTTGATAGTAAATTTATTAGAAAATTAAGCTTCCAGCCAAAGCTAATTATAGGTTGGCGTGCAGCTGACATACCTTTAGGAACTGACTGGAGCGAATTTGATATAATGCTTAGCGGTTTAGCAGGTGTTCGTGAAATGGCTCTTAAAATTGGTGCAAGGTCTGCAACCCATTTTTTCCCCGGTTTTCCCTCGAGATTTCTAAACGATGTAAAACTAACAAAATCTATTTATGACGTATCTTTTTGCGGACAATGGACAATAGACCAGCACGCAAAAAGGAACTCATATATTGAAGAAATAATCAAAAGCTCCAACAGCAATAGAGATTACAGTTGCGGCTTGTATCTGAGTGGTCAAATTCAAACTATACCAAAGGAAGTTCTAAAATACAATTTAGGAACGTGTTATGGTGTGAATATGCTAAAGGCATTAAAGAGTGGGAAGATTACAATTGATGCAAGAGGTAATATTAGGTCACTAAGTTCATCTAGTGAAGATCTTGCATTAAATGAGACTATAAACATGAGAATATTTGAAGCCACTGGTAGCGGCGTTTTTCTCTTAACAGAACATTTCGAGAATATAAATCAATACTTTGTCCCTGGGAAAGAGATTGAAACTTTTAAAGATAAAAAAGAACTCATTGAAAAAATTCGATACTATGCAACCCATGACGAGGAAAGAGAAGGTATAGCCAAACGTGGACAGGAGAAATGCTTAAATGAATATTCTATAGAAAAACGAGCAAAGGAATTTGATTTGATAATAAGAGATGAACTTACTAAAAATCATAGAAGAGAACATAGTGAATTGAAGAATTCTATTGGAGACGATATATCTCTTGCAAAAATAAAAGCACTTATTGATAATAACCAGGTTAAACAGGCCCTGGAAATAATTATTAAAATAAAGGGAAAGTTTTTAAGAATAGAAAATCTTGATACGTTGAGGGGGATATGTTTTGTAAAATTGAACGACCTTGACTCGGCAAAACAATCATTAAGAGAAGAATTAATGAGCTTTCCCCAAAATAGTTTAGCTCTTAATATATTAAACTCAATACTAAGTCAAGAAGTAAAAGATAATTCAACGCTATCTGACAGTACCGGGAATTCAAATCATATAGCCAATGACTTAGAGTTTCAGGAAATTTATAATGATATAAAGCCATATACAATGTTGAGTATAGAGAGATTATATAATTTATATAATATGGCAAAAAAGATATGCACTGATAATATTGAAGGTAACTTCGTTGAATGCGGAGTAGCAAGAGGTGGCTCATCAATTTTGCTCAGTTCAGTAATTAAAAAATATTCTAAACAGCCAAGAAAGTTATTCTCCTTTGATACTTATGAAGGAATGCCTGCTCCTACTGAAGAGGATGTGCATTGCGGAATTAAAGCAGACGAAACAGGCTGGGGAACCGGAACATGTTTTGGATCCTTTGAGAATATTAAAAAATTAGCTGCGGATTTCAGAGTTGATAATATTATTAACCCAATTAAAGGTTTGTTTCAAGATACTCTCCCAAAAACAAAAGATGAAATTGGTGATATTGCTTTACTGCATATGGATGGGGACTGGTACAGTTCCACTAAAGCGATATTGGACAATTTGTACAATCAGGTTATCTTATGTGGGATCATTCAAGTTGATGACTATGGACATTGGGAGGGCTGTAAAAAAGCGATTAATGAATTTGAGACTGACAAACAATTAGTATTTAATAAAACACTAATTGATTCTACCGGAATTTATTTCAAGAAATCTGAAAATGTTTATCAAGAAGGAAGGGTGAAACAGTCTAAGTGCAAGTTGCTAAATTTAGGCTGCGGCAACAGATTCCATGCAGCGTGGGAAAACATCGATTTTACTTCAAGTAATCCTTTAGTTAAGGAACACAATCTTGTAAATGGAATTCCTTATCAAGATGAATCTGTAGATGTCCTTTATCATTCGCATTTATTGGAACATTTCGATCGTAAAGGGGCAAAAATATTTATGAGCGAGTGCTTTAGAGTTTTGGCCAAAAATGGCATAATTAGGGTTGTAATCCCTGATCTGGAAGTTGTCGCTAAAAATTATCTTACATATTTGGAAGGATCTCTTAAAGGCGATGTTAAATCTCAAAATAGATATGAGTGGACTATTATTGAAATGTTTGACCAAATGGTCCGTAATACACCTGGAGGGGAAATGTTAAAATATTGGCAAAATAAAAACATACCTGAAAAAGACTTTATAATTGAGAGGCTTGGTTCAGAATGTAAAAATATCATAGGTGTAGAACCAAGAAATCCAATCAATGAGATAGAAAAATCTGCGTTAGAAATAGGACAATTTAGACTCTCTGGAGAAATCCATCAATGGATGTATGATAGATATTCATTAGCCAAATTATTAAAGGAAGCCGGCTTCAATAATCCGAGAGTATGTAAAGCAAATGAATCTGCTATACCAAATTTTAGTGGATATTATCTTGACATTGAGCCTGATGGTTCTATTAGGAAACCGGACTCTTTATTTATGGAGGCAACTAAATGAAAATTGTACATCTCTGTACACAAGATTTTGGTGGAGCGGGAATTGCAGCCTTTAGATTACATAAAGGATTACAATCACTAGGATTTGATTCAAAATTTATAGTATTGGATAAAAAAAATAATGATCCTTCTATTTTAGTTATTCCTGAAAATCAAGAAAAATTAAACGCCTGTATCGTTCCTGACAGTTATAAATCTGAAAACATGCACTCTTTATGGGTTTACTGGGAAAGGATGCTATCACAATACGCGCAACGGCCGGTTGGAACTGAGCTTTTTACAGATACTACTTCTGTTGCCAGTTTTTCACTTGTAAAGGAAATCCAAGAAGCTGATATTATTAATTTTCATTGGGTC
>JAUZPC010000160.1 GCA_030706105.1 Bacteroidota bacterium
AACCAAGCAGCAGGTTTCAAAAATATAGAGCTACTGATAAGCTTAAATCACTTCGCAAAAAACTATAAAGGAATACGTTTTCTAAAATTTCCCCTCCCTTTGAAAGGGAGGGGAATAACTTGTCTCTATGGGAAAGGGGAGAGTTCTCAACCACTATCAAAATATCAGAATTTTCTTTACTCTTCTTCTGCTTCTATTTCAACTTCCTCTATTGGTTTAGGAGGTCTTTCGTATAATTTTGCAAGCTTGTTATACTTTGCAGCTAATTCTTTAGGAATCTGATCCCATGTAAATCTCCAAGCCCAGTTTCCGCCAAGAATACCGGGATAGTTCATTCTGGCTTCATCGCCCAAATTGAGTATATCCTGCAACGGTATCACAACTAAATCTGACACAGATGAATAAGCAGCCCTTATTAGTTCAAAGACCAAATCGTGTCCATGATAATTAAGATACTTATGAACATGTTCATCAATATCCGGTCTTTCATCTTTTGCCTTCTCAAAATAAGCCTTAGTGGTATCATTATCGTGGGAACCGGTCATTACAATGCTGTTCTGAACAAAATTATGAGGCAAGAATTTTGTTTCCATCTCAGTACCGAAAGCAAATTGTAATATTTTCATACCAGGAAAATCAAAATTATCTCTAAGTGCTCTTACAGATTTGGTTATTACCCCAAGATCTTCGGCAATAATCGGAAGGTCACCGAAATATTTTTTTAGGGTACTGAAAAACTTTTGCCCCGGAGCTTTAACCCATCTTCCGGAAATAGCGTTTGGTGCATCGGCAGGAATTTCCCAATAAGCATCAAATCCTCTAAAATGGTCAATCCTTATAATATCAACTAACCCGCGTAGATTTGAAATTCTTTTTCTCCACCAAAGGAAATCATCTTTTTCCATTTCCTTCCACCTAAACAGTGGGTTACCCCAAAACTGCCCTGTAGCTGAAAAATAATCAGGCGGCACACCGGCAACAAATATTAGCTTTCCGTCTTTATCCACAGTAAACAATTCTTTGTTAGCCCATAAGTCGGCACTATCGTAGGCAATAAAGATAGGCATATCACCGATTATTTTAATGCCCTTACTATTTGCATATTCCTTAACAGCTATCCATTGTTTATAAAACTGCCATTGAACAAACTTATGGTACAATATATCATCTGCCAATTTTTCTGTCCACTTAGTAATAGCCGGCTTTGTGCGATGGATTAAATCTTTTTCCCAGATAGTAAAAACCCCGCCGCCGTGATATTCCTTTGCTGCCATAAATAATGCAAAATCTTCAAGCCAGGCCGCATTAAGACTGCAGTATCCGTTAAACTCAATTGTAAAACCCTTGTTATCATTTTTGAAATTTGCATAGGCTTTTTTAAGCAGCTCTTTTTTGTAGTTTATTACCGAACCGTAATCTACTTTATGCGGATCATATTTTGGTGTATTGCTTAAATCTGCCCCAGTTAAGAATCCATACTCTTTTAATTTATCGGGACTTATAAGTATAGGATTGCCTGCAAAAGCCGAAAAGCACTGGTAAGGAGAGTCGCCATAACCAGTAGGCCCCAACGGGAATACCTGCCATAACGTTTGCCCGGCAGCAGCCAAAAAATCTATAAAATTAAACGCTTCATTGCCTAAATCCCCTATGCCGAATTTTCCGGGAAGGGAAGTCGGATGAAGCAATATACCGGCTGTTCTTTCAAATCTCATAATATTTGTCCAAAATTTTTATAAATAGTATAGTTTAATATAATAAAAAATTAGTTTTCCTTCCTTGCATGTGCAAAATATTGACCGCTTCAAACGGTTAATGCATCCGGAAATCCATGACATTTTTTTACATACTTGTTACGTAATTATGACAACCGTGACACTTCATAAAAGTAATTTAGCAGTAGAAATTATAATTAACATGGTAACTAAATAAACTTTGGAGTACAAAATGAAAACTTTATTATACAGAATGATGAATGTTTCTTTAACCGCGGTTGCTGCTCTTTTACTAACCGCCGGAACTGCCACAGTAAATGCCCAGACAGTTTTTGAGAATACAAAAGTTGTTAAAAGTCATGGGATCCCAAGTCTAACTCTTGGCGTTAAGTCAGACAACGAAGGATTAAAAAGAAGTTCCATTTACTTTGCAGGTCAGTACAAAATTGTTGAAATGGTAAAACCTTTAACTGAACAGCTGAGAAGAGAAAATGATGCTTCTGTTCGGGTTTTAATAGCTCTTTCTTTATTTGAAATTGGTACACCTGAAAGTATGGATGCTATTAAAAGTTTGGCAGCTTTTGACAAGAACGACAGGGTAAGAAATATAAGTAATTCAATTTTAACAAATTATAATCGTAACATTGTTACTTCAACAAAATAGCAGGTACATTATGCTTCCCTTAATACCCATGTAAAAAGGGGATAATAGTTAAAATATTATCCTCTTTTTATACCACTCATTGACAAATACGACATCTGAAAACAAATCACATATAATAAATGTATAATTCTCATAATTTGCATACAACAATTAAAGGAAAACAAATGCAGAACGTTATAATTGTACTTCAGGAAGTAATCAATACAGTAATCTTAGGGAAATAGATATTGTAGGGCTACGGCATCTTTTTCTTTTCCTATTCTATACCTATTTTACCCTCAATTGTTAACTGACAATTGGACATAACAATTTTAAGGAATTTCAAACTTCTAGTTGTTTATTATCATATAAATCGCAGCACATATCATTAATACTCCACAGACTTTTTTTGTTATTACTAAGGCTTTTGAATCCTCACTCCACTTTAAGTATTTCTGGACTACAGTTGTTAACGTGCCGGCAGCAGTCAACACAAGGCAATGCCCTAAACCAAACGAACTTAATAATACCCAAGGCAGGGCAGACTTTGTTACTGAATATTGCATTACTATACTGAGAACAGGCGCCAAAAACGCAAACGCGCAAGGGCCCAAGGCTACCCCAAATAAAAGGCCAAGTAAAAAAGCGGCTAAACCGCCCTTAGCTTTTAACGGTCTAATTAACTTTGAATTCCAGGGTATTTTTATAATGTCCAGAAAATATAGCCCAATTATTACAAATATTACCACAACAATATAAATACTATAAACACCTGTATCACCCATTAAACGCCCAAGTGAATAAGTAACTACCCCAATAAGTGCTATTGTAAACAATATTCCGAGTGAAAATATTAACGATAACATGAATGTATTTTTCACGGTCTTATTATCCTGGTTGCTTAAAAACCCAATTATCAAAGGAATGCTGGATAAATGGCAAGGACTTAATATAATGCTTAGCACTCCCCAGGCAAACGCCGCTAATGCTGCAATTATTAAGCTTGATGTCAGCGCCTCACTCAATACCGAGAAAATATCATTTATCATATCAACCTACTTTATAATTTTAAGTCCCTTTGATTGTAGAAATTTATCTATTTCAGCTTCTGCAAAAAATCCTTCATGCCTTTTTATTTCTTTTCCGTCTGCACTTAAAAATATCTGTGTAGGAATAAGTTTAACTCCATATTTATCTGCATACTTTTTTTGCTCTGACTTCCAGACATCATAAAAAATTACTTTTATCTGATTACCGTATTTCTTTTCTATTGACTTCATAACTGGCTGCATTTGTTTGCAAGGTATGCAGTTAACAGAACCAAGTTCAAGAAAAGTTACTACGGGTGCTTTGCTTTTCTGCGCTTCAGTCATTCCGCCCGATAAAAGGAATACCATGAATACTAAAAATAAATACTTTTTCATTTACGCCTCGTTTAAATAGGTTAATATTTCTTCATCTTTTGGGATGACCCCATAACTTCTTACTTTTTCATTTACTACTAAACCCGGGGTCATCATAATACCATATTTCATAATTTCCTGAAAATCAGTTACTTTTTCCAGCTCAATATGTATATTATTTTTTTCTGCAACTTCCTTAACTTTTTCTGTAAGTTTGTTACACTTAGCGCACCCTGAACCAAGAATTTTAACTATCATTTTAGTCTCTCTTTTAATATTTAATAAATCAAATTGAACAAAAATCCTACTATCATTATACCCACAGCTACAACTCCAACAAATATTAGAATCAGAGGGAGTTTCAAAACTTTCTTCAGAATTATTGTTTCCGGCAGGGAAAGCCCTATTACCGACATCATAAAGGCCAGACTCGTACCAAGCGAAGCCCCTTTTTCCAACAACGCCTGAACTATTGGAATAATCCCCGCTGCATTTGAGTATAAGGGAACACCTATTAGCACAGATACCGGAACCGACCACCAGGCAGATTTACCCATTATGGATACCATAAAATTTTCCGGTACATATCCATGTACTCCGGCGCCCACAGCTATTCCTACAATTACATATAGCCATACTTTCCCAACAATTTCTTTTACTGCTGTGTATCCTTTTTCAACCCTGTCATTGAAAGTAATTTTTCCTTCATCCAGGTTTAATCCGCCGGCCTGCATTTTATATACCCAGTCTTCTACATATCTTTCAAGTTTTAATTTACCTATGATCCATCCGGCTGATATTGCTATTAAAAGACCTGTTGACACATATAACAGAGCTGTTTTAAACCCGAATAACCCGAACAGCAAGATAACGGCTACTTCATTTATCATTGGGGCTGCTATCAAAAATGAAAAAGTGACTCCAAGCGGTATGCCTGTTTCAACAAACCCCAAGAACAACGGAACTGCTGAGCAGGAACAAAATGGTGTTACTATTCCAAGAAGGCTTGCCATTATATTACCTGCAAACAAGGATTTACCCTCAAGTAATTTTCTTGTTTTTTCAGGTGAAAAGTAACTGCGGATTATGCCAACTATAAAAATAATAAGCACTAACAATAGCAAGACTTTTGGGACTTCAAATGCAAAAAATGTGATGGATAAAATCCATTGTGAATTACTCTTACCACCGGTTATTGCTCTTATAGCAAAATTTATGAGACTGTTTAGATTGCTATAAACCATTATCCAGGCAGCCAAAGCTGCAATAGCTATAATTATATTCTTATTCTTGAGTTTGTTCATTATTCATTCTATTTAGATATTGGTTCAAATCGTTTAAATAATAATTTTTTTATAATACTTTTCTTTTATCCATAATGATACATTTACTAAACTGATTAATACCGGAACTTCTACCAAGGGCCCAATTACTGCGGCAAATGCCTCTCCTGAATTTATCCCGAATACCGCTATTGCTACTGCAATTGCCAATTCAAAATTATTACTGGCGGCCGTAAATGAAAGCGTTGCCGATTTCGGATAATCCGCTCCCGCTTTCTTTGCCAGAAAGAATGACACAAAAAACATTATCAAAAAGTATATGACTAATGGAATGGCGATTCTAATTACATCAAATGGAAGGTTTACTATATACTCTCCTTTTAATGAGAACATTACAACTATGGTAAATAATAATGCTATTAAAGTAAGAGGACTTATTCTTGGTATAAACTTTCTTTCGTACCAGTCTTTCCCTTTTATCTTTAATAAAACAAATCTCGTCAGCATCCCGCTAAAGAACGGAATCCCTAAATAGATAAATACACTTTCTGCTATCTGCCCGATTGTAATAACAACTGCAAAAGATTTTACTCCAAGCCATGAGGGGAGTATTGTTAAAAATACATAAGCATATACCGAGAAAAACAAGACTTGAAAAATGGAATTAAATGCCACCAATCCAGCAGCATATTCAGTATCTCCTTTTGCCAAATCGTTCCAGACAATAACCATTGCTATGCACCGTGCCAGACCAATCAGAATCAATCCAGCCATATATTCCGGATATGATTGTAAAAAGATAATTGCAAGTCCGAACATCAACAGGGGACCTATTATCCAGTTCTGGACAAGTGAAAGAAATAGTATTTTTACATTTTTAAAAACATCCGGCAGCTCTTCATATTTAACCTTTGCCAATGGGGGATACATCATTACTATAAGGCCTATTGCAATAGGAACATTTGTTGTTCCGCTATTAAATGAATTCCAAAAATTGACTATGGCAGGGAATAAATATCCTGACATCACCCCAATTAACATTGCAAGGAATATCCATAAAGTCAGATACCTGTCTAAAAATTTTAATCTTTTATTAAGTTTAGCCATAACTATTATTTAATATTGTTTAAATAAAATTCAGCAAATTTTACTTTAATCTCATCGCGTATCCTTCTATACGTACCAAGAATCTCTTCTTCAGTACCTGTAGCATCAGCAGGATCTTCAAAACCGATATGCATGCGATTCTTTACTTTGCCCGTAAACAAAGGACAGGTCTCTTTTGCATTATCACAAACAGTAATAACATAATCAAAAGAATCGCCGGTGTACAAATCCACATTTTTAGGCTCGGCTTTGCTGATATCAACTCCCGCTTCAGCCATTACTTTTACTGCATGACTGCTGACTTTATTTGCAGGATTTGTCCCTGCTGAACACACATCCAGCCCGGCACCAAAGGATTTTAAAAACCCTTCTGCCATTTGACTTCGGCATGAATTTCCCGTACATAGTACCAGTATTTTTTTCATATCTTAATTCGTTGGTTATCGATTTATATTTTAATTTGGCACAAATCAGCCCTGTTTACTTTTTCCGATTTCTTCAAATCAGATTTAATCACCGTATCATCATTAAACCATAAATGCATC
>JAUZPC010000161.1 GCA_030706105.1 Bacteroidota bacterium
GAGATAATATATTTTCAACTGTTACATTCTTATTCTCAAATGAATATTGCGGAAAGAATTTTGTCAGCTTATCGTTTACGGAAAGTTTGCCCTCCTGAACCAGTTTTAATAAAGCAACAGCAGCAAATTGTTTTGAGATTGAACCAATTGCAAATACATTTTCCGTCTTGTTCGGGATGTTGAGCTCAACATTTGCCAACCCGTATGCTTTCTTAAATACAATTTTGTTGTCTTTTGCCGCTAAAATAACTGCGCCGGGGGCGTAAGATTTATAATTGGTACTCATTAAGCTGTCCATAAATTTTACAGCTTTGGTGTCCAATTCCTGTGCATTTACTAAAACACCGAATGAAAAAAGCATTACAAAAAAAGTAAAGTACTTCATAATATCTCCTGAATATTTTTCTTCAATTATTTCTATAAATAAGTGGTGGAAAATAAGAAAATGCTTTAGCATATCATTGTTTATAATGATTTACGGTAAGATTATTATTTGAATGGAAGAAGTTTATTCCCCGGAATACCTGAAGGATGATCTGATTGAAGGAAAAGACACCTGGGAATAAAAAAAGGCCCGTCAAAAAGTGACGGGCTTAAAAAACTAACGAATTATTTCAATTAAGGCACTGGCAACCGTTTTATCCTTATGGTCTAATAAAAATACTCTATAAAATCCGGTATTGTCAAACTTTAAGTCACTTTCAGAATTGGTCCTAAAATAAACATATTTGTCAGTAGGGGTGATTGTATAGGGGAATTTTTTATAAAATTCAAATTTTCCGGTACTTTCATTATAACGGTCAAATTGAATGTGAACATCGTCACATAATAGAGCGTGTGAACTTTTTACTACAACGGTAATAGGTCCTGTATAGAATCTGTCTCCGACACCAATTTCACCTTTATCAGCATCATATTTTTCGCAGAAATATAAAACGGGTTCTGACTGTGCAAAAGTGTTTTTAACCAATCCTGCTGAAAATATTGCGATAAATAAGAATAATAGTGAAAATTTATAGTTCATAGTACCTCCTGAAATGATTTTGTTATTTTATTATTTTAAGTAGAGATCTTTATTTCGTATCAAAAAGATAACAATCTGTTCCATGATAAAGCAAAATTTTAGTTTTTTTCTTATTTTGCAATATTTTAAATTCCATTCTATCCTAAACTTATAAAAAAAAAGCATAATAATCAATTTTCTGACTAAATTAAATATGCTTATTATTGTTATATTTGTTATTATCAATATATATTTTTTTATGCAAAATCAAATGACAATTAAGCATGTATGTTTCGATCTTGATGGCACACTTATAAATTCTTTCGATACTATTTTAGAGTCCACTTTAAAAGCATTAGACCACTTAGAAATTGAGAATTCAATTGATGAAAAAGAGTTTTATAATAGAATAGGGCTTCATTTTGAGGATATTTTTAATGAACTAAATGTATCGGTCCCTGATGTTGAGCATTTTATTAAAGTTTTTAAAGGTTACTATTTCGATTTTATTGACAAATCTGAAATGTATCCAAACGTTATAGAAACTATTAAATATTTAAACGAAAATAATATTTCAGTCACTTTACTTACCACCAAGGCACAAGACCAGGCAGATAAAATAATTGATCTTTTTGGATTAAGACCTTATTTTAAATTTGTAATGGGAAGAAGAGTAGGGCTTGAAATAAAACCCTCGCCTGAACCGTTGCTGTTTATTTGTAATGACCTGAAAATTTTGCCTGAGAATACTCTGATGGTCGGTGATTCAGAGCTGGACATCAGATGCGGTAAAAGCGCAGGCACATATACTGCTGCTGCTGCTTATGGATATAGATCTGAAGAAGTGATTGCTGCTGAAAATCCTGACTTTACATTGAGTAATATTAAAGAACTAATTGCTATTGTTAAAGTATAACTTGCCGGAGTAATTGTGAAGACTTATATCTCAATGTTGCGTGGTATAAATGTATGCGGGCAAAAGAAAATTGCAATGTCTGAACTTCGCAAAATGTATGATTTGCTTGAGCTTACCGGAGCAGAGACTTATGTCCAAAGTGGGAATGTCGTTTTCAAAAGCCGGTGCGGTAATTCTGCCGAACTTGCAAAATTGATTGAAAACCAAATAGAAAAATCTTTTGGATATCAAGTCCCGGTTGTTATTCGCGAAATGGGTGATTTAGAAACGGTAATGAACAAAAATCCATTTTTACTTAAAAAAGATATAGATAAAGATAATCTTTATATAACATTTTTTAATTCAATTCCTGAAAACCTGAATTTTGCTGATCCGGCTTTTCCTGCCGATGGAGATGATACTTACCACTTGGGCGAAAAAGAGATTTATCTTTACTGTCCAAATGGATATGGCCGCACTAAACTTTCTAACAACTATTTCGAAAGAAAACTGAAAGTTCCGGCAACTACCAGAAATTGGAAGACTGTGTGCGCATTATTTGATATTGCAAAAAATAAATAATTCAATTTAAGAACTTTTTACGTTTTTTATATAGAATTCTTTCGATATTTTTGTAACTGAGAAAATATTCATCAGTTAACTGCCATATTGCATCTTTTGCCTTAAACCCTTTTCGTTTTAATGTAAAAAATTTGGCTCTGATTTCTTCATTTCTCCTGTGTATTTCAGGTATTATTTTATGCTTGGCTAACAGATTAAGTAATTCTATTTTTAGTTGATTATTCATTGAATTCTCCAAGTATGAATCTTTATTACTTGATACAAACATAATAAATATATTATATATAGTCAATAGCAACATAATAAAAAAATTATAGAAAATAAAAAATATTGAATTCAAACGAAACATTTAAAATGACTGCCAAAAGCCATCAGGGCTTTGAAGAAATTCTTGCTGATGAGCTTAAGGAGTTAGGTGCAATAAATATAGAAGTGCAAAAGAGAGCGGTCTCTTTTGAAGGAAACAAAGAACTTCTTTACAAGGCGAACTTGTGTTCACGCTTTGCTATGCGGATTTTAATTCCAATTTATACTTTTAAATGTGTAAATCCCGGACAGCTTTATAAGGGAGTGCAGAAAATTGACTGGAGTAAGTATCTGAACGTTAAAAATACTTTGGCGGTTGATAGCGCTGTACATTCCCAATACTTTACAAACTCAATGTTTGTTTTCCAAAAAACAAAAGATGCTGTTGTTGACCAGTTTAGGGAAAAATTCGGCATTCGTCCAAATGTAGAACTGGATGACCCTCATCTGAGAATAAATGTATATATAAATGAAAACCATTGTACTGTATCAATTGACAGCAGCGGAAGTTCTCTTCACAAAAGGGGGTACCGCACTGAGGTGAATGCCGCCCCTTTAAATGAAGTGCTTGCTGCAGGGTTAATTAAAATTTCCGGATGGAATGGGGAAGGGAACTTTGTTAATCCAATGTGCGGCTCGGGTACTCTGCTTATTGAAGCTGCTATGGCTGCTTACAATATTCCTGCAGGTATTAACAGACCCGGTTTCGGATTCCAAAAGTGGCCTGACTTTGATGAATTACTTTGGAAAAAAATATCTGATGAAGCTCTTTCCAAGATTAAACATGCTCAGCTTTCTATTTCAGGTGCGGATATCTCACCTGATGCAATTAGAATCGCACGAGGAAATATCAGGAGGGCAAATCTTGAAGATAAAATTTCACTTGAGAGAAGAGAATTTGAAAGACAGGTACCCCCCAAAGGTAATGGAATAGTAATCATCAATCCTCCATACGGAGAACGTATGGAGGAAGAAGATATACTTGGCTTTTATAAAATGATGGGGGATGGGCTTAAAAATGCTTTTGACGGATATGAAGCATGGATTTTGAGCTCAAACAGAGAGGCCATGAAAAAAGTTGGTTTACGCGCTGAAAAAAAATTGGCTTTTAGAGCTGGTCCTCTAGAATTACTTTTTTATAAATATAATATGTATAAAGGCCTATAGCAGGATAGATTTTTATGAAGAAAACTACAACTGAAACCAGAAAATACCGTACTGATATGAATGATAAAATTCTTAACAGTGGCTTTAGAGACTTTAATAAGTTTTTTGCACTCGATAATAAGGCTTATATAGATGGTGCTTTGCCTGCTAAAACAAAAGAATTGATGGGGCTGGTTGCTTCAGCGGTATTACGCTGTAACGATTGCATTTTTTATCATATAGACAGGGCAATTCAGGAAGGCGCTTCAAGGGAAGAGCTTTATGAATCATTAAACATTGCGTTGATTGTTGGGGGCTCTATTGTTATACCCCATTTAAGATATGCGTTTGAAGTATTGGATGAAATTTTTAGCGAGATTAAATAATGACAGATAGAATTCTACTTGCAGATTATATTGTTTCTGCAGATGAAAAAGGTACTATTTATAAAGATTGTGGCATTGAAATTACAAATGGCATTATCACAAATATTAAGAAATTTACTGTTGATGAATTAAGACTTTTTGGCGGCGAAGTTGAAGACTATTCCGGGCAGGTTATTATTCCCGGTTTTATTCAGACACATATACATCTTTGCCAGACTCTTTTTAGAGGATTTGCTGATGATTTGCAGTTGTTGGACTGGCTGCAGAAAAGAATTTTTCCTTTTGAAAACGCTCATAACAGAAAATCACTCAGACTATCGGCTTCTCTTGGTATTTGCGAGCTCCTTTTAAGCGGTACTACTACTATTATGGATATGGGTACTTTAAGGCATCAGGAAGTGATTTTTAATACTCTTATTAAATCAGGAATAAGAGCCTTTGCCGGTAAATGCATGATTGACCAAAATGATCTGCTGCCTGAATTTAAAAGTACAACCGAAAAGGAATTAGACGAAACTTATCATTTAGCCGAGCAGTTCCATAATTCCAATAACGGCCTTATTAAATATGCTTTTGCTCCAAGATTCGTATTGTCCTGCTCAGAAAAGCTCCTTAAGAAAACTAAAGAAATGATGTCCTTGTTTGAAGGCAGTTTATATCATACGCACGCTTCAGAAAATAAAAATGAAATTGAAGTTGTAAGGCATATGCATAATAAAGAGAATATAGAATACTTTGATTCAATTGGAGTGCTTGATAAAAATACTGTACTTGCTCATTGCATTCACTTGAATGAAAGTGAAATAGATATCCTTAAAGAAAAAGATGTAAGGGTGGCCCATTGTCCTTCTTCTAACCTGAAACTCGGGTCCGGTATAGCTCCCATTCCTACCTACCTGAAAAAAGGAATAAATGTCTCTATAGGTGCAGATGGGGCTCCGTGTAATAATAATCTTGATATGTTTAAGGAAATGCATTTAGCTTCCTTAATCCAAAAACCGGTGCATGGCCCTACAAGCATGGATGCTGAAACTACTTTTAGACTTGCTACTATTGAAGGCGCTAAAGCTCTGCATATTGATAATATAACCGGAAGTCTGGAAGTTGGAAAAAAAGCCGACTTGGTCTGCCTGAATTTTTATGAATGTGATCAACCTGTTTATTATGATGAAAACAATATTTATTCACTTATTGTTTATAGCGGAAATAAAAATCTTGTTGAAAGTGTTATGGTTGACGGCAAGTGGCTTGTTGAGGGCGGTTTTATGACCAGAGGCGATGAGTTTGAAATTTATAATGATGCAAGTATTGAGTATAAAAAATTATTAAAGAGATTATAGTGGAAATTGTGTTTGCTACCTCAAACAAGGGTAAATTTAAAGAAGTAAATAAGTTATTTGAAAACTCTGAAATTATTATAAAATCTTTGTCTGATTTTGATTCAATTGCAGAAGTTATTGAAGATAAAGATACATTTGAAGGGAATGCCCAAAAAAAGGCCAAAGAAATATTTGAACAGGTAAAAATACCTGTTATTGCTGATGATTCAGGTTTGGTGGTAGAACATCTGAACGGGGAGCCGGGGGTTTATTCAGCCCGCTATGCAGGAGAGAACTGTTCTTATGCTGATAATAATAAAAAATTACTGTCCGAATTGTCAGGCTTTGAAAAGCCCAATAAAGCTAAGTTTGTCTGCTGGGCTGTTTACTATGACGGCAATGATTTTATTAATGCTCAGGGTGAGGTAAATGGTGAAATAACTGAGCAGCTTTCCGGAACCGGCGGATTTGGTTATGACCCATTATTTATTCCTGACGGATATTCAAAGACAATGGCGGAAATATCGCCTGAAGAAAAAAACCAGATAAGTCATCGTGGAAAAGCATTCAGGGAGTTAAAAGCAAAACTCATTCAAAAAGGTTTACTGCATTCCTGAGCCCTAAAAGCGGCTGTTGCACTAATGGGAGAAAGTGGATAAGTACTCTGAAAAGGAGAAATTGCATTATGGGCGACCAGCCTAAAGGAGATTGAGCCCGGTACGGGCGGCATATTAGTAGCATTTGAAGCGAAAGGAAGATTAAAGAGCTCCGTGGGAGCGATATGTTGTCTTATTATTTTATTCGTATAACCAACGAAGATACCCGAATCCGTCTTTACTTTTATACCGCTCCTATGGAGCTCATCTATAATATATTATCATAATTTCTACTAACGTGTCGCTCCTACGGAGCTTCTTTACACACTTATTTTTTTGTTACTGCATAGAGCATCCATTACATAATTTCCTCGTATTATCAATGTGGGTCGATATTCCAGTACATCGTTAAATACGAAAAATTAGAAGAAAAGCATA
>JAUZPC010000162.1 GCA_030706105.1 Bacteroidota bacterium
CCATCCTTAGTAAGAATAACGGCACCTGTCAACCGGTTGTCTTCTTTAATAATTTTAATAAGTTTAGATTGATACCAAATGGATAAATTTGGTTCAGCATCAGCCATTTCGGTAAGTAATTCCATACCAACTTTTGGTTCAAAACAAGTCAAGCTAATCCAGCCGGTGAAAGTATTCTTCACACCCCCGTAATAATCTTCCAATTTTTGTCTTAATTCACCAAAGATACCGCCTCCGACAGCATATTTATTACCATCAAAAGCAGAAACACCGGCAGAGGTTATCATTCCCCCAAGCCAAGGAGTTTCTTCAATAATTAAAGTATTAGCCCCAAGGCGAGCTGATTGTAAACCGGCAGCAGTACCCGAAGCACCACCACCAATGATTAATACATCAATGTTCAATTTTTTCTCTGGAAAAGTTCAATAAAAGATCAACTGCTATAAATACTTGTTTCAATTAATTCGCAGAATATATGAGCAACTGTTATGTGTCCTTCTTGAATTCTTTGAGTATTAGTACTCGGAATAACAATTGGGACATCAACCATATTTAATAACTTCCCGCCGGTACCGCCAAGAAATCCAATTACCTTCATATTTTTAGAGTGAGCTTTTTCAACTGCTTTGATAACATTAGGAGAATTTCCGGAAGTAGAGATAGCTAATAATAAGTCTCCATCGTTCCCCAAACCTTCAACATTACGGGCAAATACATTGTCATAACCAATATCATTACCGCCGGCAGTTAAGTTGGAAGTATCAGTGGTTAGAGCTATAGCCGGCATAGCCGGTCTTTGAACCTTGTGGCTTAACCTAATCATAAATTCTGCTGCGATATGCTGGCAATCCGCAGCGCTGCCGCCATTGCCGCACAGAAGTAATTTCCTGCCGGATTTGAAAACTTCAATACCAAGCTCAACAGCTTTTAAGATATCATTAATACATTGTTCTTTAATTTTTAATTTTGTTTCACTGCTTTCAATAAGCGATTCTTCAATATATTTTATCTTATCCAAAATTCTTTGCCTTATTTTATCGTTAATAATTATACTTCAACTGTATTTTTAATATGAATAGCATTTGCAAAATCTTTTACTAAATGCCAATTATTCTGATCTTCAAAGAAATTGCCTGTTACAATAATATTAGCACCAGCCTCAATTTTATCGCGCGCAGCTTTCGGTGTTTTTATTCCGCCCCCAACAATTACAGGAATAGTACAAGTCATAGACACAGCTTTCACAATTTCATCAGGTACAGAATAAATAGCACCCGAACCACCTTCCAGGTATATGAATTTCATTCCCAAATACTCTGCTGCCAAAGCAGTTGCAGCGGCTATATTTGGTTTGTTCCTGGGAATAGGCAAACTACCACTCATATACTGAGCAGTTGTGGTATTGCCGGAATCAATTAATATATATCCTGTAGATATTGGCTCTAAATTACTGCTTCGTATTATTGGCGCACTAATTACATGCTTGCCAATTAAATGTTCCGGGTTTCTTCCACTGACCACAGATATAAATAGAATTGCATCTGCATAAGAAGATATTTGGGATTCACTTCCCGGAAAAATAATTACAGGCAGATTACTAACAGATTTTACCTGATGTATATACCTGTTAAAATCTACACCGCCCATAAGGCTGCCGCCGACCAAAAGACCATCAACTCCGGAACGCTCACAGTGCTTAATAAAAGCCTCTAACATATCATCTCTCAATTGATCGGGATCAATTAAAATTAGATACGCAGCGCCCTTCTGCTTGATAGTATTCAATAAATATTTATAAATCTGCATAATATTTAACTTGTTAGTATTTAAATATAAGCAGAATAGCAAAGAATTTAAAGCCCTGATTATATTTAACTTATCAAAGTTTTGATAATTAAAAAGCTTTTCCTGTATCCTTCATTGATAAAGAAATGCGGCCTCTTTGTTTATCCACTTCCAAAATTAATACATCTATTATATCCCCGACATTAATATGCTCTAAAGGATTCTTAACAAATTTATTTGCAATTTGGGATATATGGAGCAATCCATCTTGTTTAACACCAATATCTACAAATGCCCCAAAATCAACTACATTTCTTACAGTACCCTTTAATCTCATTCCGGTTTGCAAATCTTCAATTTTTAGTACATCGCTTCTAAGAATTGGTTTAGGCAATTCTTCACGCGGATCTCTACCCGGTTTTTTAATATTTTCGATTATATCAACTAAAGTCGGTTCACCAATTCCTAATTCCTTAGCAATGTTTTTAATACCCTTTTTATCCGCCATTAATGAAACAACGGCGCCTGATTCATTGATTTTGAAAGCAGGGACATTAAACATATTCAATAATTTTTCAGTCGCTTCATAAGATTCAGGGTGAATGAAAGTATTGTCAAAAGGGTTTTCACCATCTGCAATTTTTAAGAAACCGGCAGATTGTTCAAAAGCTTTATCTCCAAGCCCGGAAACTTCTTTTAATTCAAACCTATTTTTGAATTTACCGTGCGCCTCTCTATATTTTACAACACTCTCGGCAATCCTTTTATTCAAACCGGAGACATACGTTAATAATGATGCAGAGGCAGTATTTAAGTCAACTCCAACATAGTTTACACAACTTTCCACCACATCATCAAGTTTACCTGATAATAATTTTTGGTCAACATCATGTTGATAAAGACCAACACCAATAGATTTTGGATCTATTTTTACAAGCTCAGCCAAAGGATCCAGCAGGCGTCTGGCAATCGAAATATTTCCCCTTTGACTTGCTTCCAAATCAGGAAATTCTTTTTTTGCTACGGGTGAAGCAGAATAGACGGAAGCGCCAGCTTCATTAACAATAATATATTTGCAGGCAAGTTTGTTTTCCTTAATTAACTCTGAAATAAACATTTCAGTTTCCCGGCTTGCAGTTCCGTTACCTATTGCAACCACTTCCACTTTATACTTATTTATAAAATATAAAACCACTTTTGCGGCCTCTGCAACTTTATTCTGTGGAGGATGAGGATAAATTGTCATTCCTTCAAGATACTTGCCGGTTTCATCTATTACAGCAACCTTTGAACCGGATACAAATCCAGGATCAATACCCATAATTATTTTCCCTAAGAAAGGCGGCTGCAATAATAAAGCTTTTAGATTTGATGCAAATATTTCGATAGCGTGTAAATCAGCGACTTCAGTTAAAAAGTTTCTGACCTCCCTTTCCAATGAAGGGTAGATCAATCTGTCAAATGAATCTTCAGTAATTTCATCTATAATTGAGGTAAATACTGATTCTTTAAATTTGAAATACTCATTTTTTATTTTCTTATGAGCAACGGCACTGTCAAAGACAAAAGATATTTTTAAAGCTTTTTCTTTTTCCCCTCTATTTAAAGCCAATAATTGATAGGGCTTAACTTTATTTAATTCAAGTTTAAAATCATAATAAATTTTGTAAATTTCTTTTTTATCTTTTTCCTGCTGTTTCTCACTTATATGGTCTGTCGATTTTTCCTTTGTTTTTTCAGATTTAACCGAAGATTCTTCTTTTAAAAATTCTCTAACAGTCTTTCTCACTTCAGCATCTTCGTTAATCATTTCTGCAATAATATCTTTAGCGCCCTGTAAAGCTTCTTCAATAGATTTGACCCCAAGTTCTTCATTTATAAATTCAGCAAGTTTGGCATCAAAATCACCTGCAAAATCAGGATTATCGATAATAAAAAGAGCCAATGGTTCCAGGCCTTTAGCCTTTGCTATTGTACCGCGTGTTTTACGTTTTGGTTTATAAGGGAGATATAAATCTTCTAGTTCCTGAAGCTTAGTACATTCCATGATTTTAGATTTTAGATCATCAGTGAGTTTTCCTTGTTCTTCAATACTTTTTAGAATAGTATCTCTTCGTTCTGAAAGTAAAGTAAGATAATTAAGCCTTTCTTCAATTGCCCTCAAAAAATCTTCATCTAAACCGCCTGTCATTTCCTTACGATATCTGGCTATAAACGGAATTGTAGCATCTTCACTGAATAACTTAATTACAGATTCAATTTGCTCTAATTTTAGATTTAACTCTTTAGCTATAACTTGTGGAATGTTCATTTTCTACCTTAACAAATATTTAAATAACATATGACTAAACTACAGTTTAATTTTTTTTATTCAAGAATATCTTTTAGATATTGATTATTAAAAATATTGTATTTTAGAAAAAATTCAAATATCTTTATGCCGTAATAGTAACCTTTTTGGCTTTTAAAAAGTCTAACAGAAAAAACAGGAGACCAAGATGAAAAACTTACGTACATTGTTCTTGCTTATATTTGCTTCTATACTTTCTGTAAACACTCTTGCATGCAGATTTGAGTATCATGGACATTCTTCCAATAATGATTTAAAAACTATTAAAGAACAAACTATTCAGGCAAAGGATATTAAAAATATTGCCGTAAAAACCGATGCAGGCGATATTTCTATACTAACTTGGGATAAAAATGAAATTTATATAAAGATATCCGGCAATAGTAAAGCCAAAGATAAAATGACTTTTAATATTAATGAAAATAAAGGATTTGTGGAAGTATCCGGTGAAAAGAGCAATAGTTTTTTAAACTTTAACAACTTTAATGTAAAGATTGAGATTAAAGTTCCTAAGGCTTTTAATTCTAAACTATTAACTAAGGGCGGCGATGTTAGAATTGAAGATCTTATCGGAGAACAATATATTAGAACTTCCGGAGGAGATCTTATATTAAAGAATATTACGGGTAAAATTGACGGCAGTACTTCCGGTGGCGATATTCATATTGATGACATCAAAGGTGCAATAGAAATTAGTACTTCTGGAGGAGATATTATTGCAAAAAACTTTAACGGCGATTTTAATGCCTCAACTTCAGGTGGTGATGTTAAATTAGCCGGTAGTAATTCGAAAATTCATGCCTCCACTTCGGGTGGAAACATCTCCCTGATTTACTCAGGAGAAAATAAAGGAATAGATTTATCCACATCCGGTGGAAATATTGATATTAAAATACCATCTGATTTTGGCGCAAAAGCTGATCTTCATACCAGCGGAGGTGAAATATCAGTCCAACTGAATACTTCAAATATTGAAAAAATCTCCCAGAGCAAGTTTAAAGCAGACTTAAATAATGGCGGAGCTTTGCTTCATGCTGAAACTTCCGGCGGTAATATAAATGTAAGTAAAAAATAGCTTTAACGGCTTTTCTATAATACTAATTGTATCTTATTAAGTTGTCTCAAAAGCACTAATTATTAAATATAATTGATCTGCTTTTGAGATAACTTCTATTATTACTAAACACCCTATCCTTTCTTATCTATCAATTATTTAGTTCACAAAAAAGTAAGTTTTATTTGTAAAAATATTCAATTATTTTTATTTAAATATTATTTGCTGTAAAATGAAAAATAACAATATTTTAATAGCCGAAGATGAAAAAATCATTGCGCTGGATATTGAAGGAACGCTTCGCGCTTTAGGCTATAATTGCCTGGGAGCTGCCAGGACAAAAGATGAAATAATTGAATTAGCCGGTTCGTTAAAACCAGACTTAGTCCTAATGGATATTATGCTGGCAAACGGTTCAAGTGGTATTGAAGCGGCTAATGTTATTAAACAGGAATATGATATTCCTGTTGTTTATCTGACTGCATTAGCTGATAATGAAACTTTAAAAAAAGCCAAAGTTACAGACCCCTTCGGTTATGTGCTAAAACCTTTTGACAGTAAAACACTTAATACTGCTATTGAAATGGCATTATATAAGCACACTGTTAGTATTAAGTTAAGGGAGCGTACTCAGGAACTTGAAGAAGAAAAAATTAAAACTGACAACCTTTTAAGAATTATATATCCCGAACCGGTAATAAAAGAATTAAAAGAAACAGGAGCAATTGAACCCCGCGAATATAAAAATGTAACACTTCTTTTTACGGATTTTCAGGATTTTACTTCCCTTTCCAGCTTGATGCATCCAAATCAATTAGTAGATGAATTAAATGATATTTTTAAGAATTTTGATGCCATCATAAATCAATATTCTTTAGAAAAGCTTAAAACTGTAGGCGATTCATATATTGTGGCAGGAGGTTTACCACTACCCGATGAACAACATGCATGGAAAATAGTAAATGCAGCAATTGAAATGCAGAAATTTTTAATGGAAAGAAATAGTAACTCTAATTATAAGTGGAAGATGCGTACAGGCATCCACTCTGGTTCAGTAATTTCAGGTGTTGTAGGTAAAACCAAATTTGTATATGATATTTGGGGAAATGATGTAAACATTGCCAGCTTTATGGAGCGATCATGTCTGGTGGGAAAAGTAAATATTTCCGAAAGTACCTATAACTTGGTGAAAGATCACTTCAAATGCCATTTTTTCAAAGAAGATATTCTCCCATACGAAGGAAGAATAAAAATGTATCTTACTGATTCCCTTCAGGATAAATCCTCAATCGACAACGATACTGATGTAATTTATTCCAGCACCGCCCCTAACTCCTTAAATAATTGAAATTAACTTAATTCAATTGAAGTAATTTTGATAACAAAAGAAGCAGAGCCGTAGGGCTCTGCTTCTTACAAATAATTGTAACTAAGTATTATTTAGTTAACATCATTTTCTTGGTTGCTGTGAATTTTGATCC
>JAUZPC010000163.1 GCA_030706105.1 Bacteroidota bacterium
AATGAGTAGTGTTGGGTTTGGGAGCTACAGAGTAGCGATATGTTAATAGAAAAAATGTTTTGCGGAATTCAGGAGCTCCATGGGAGCGGTATGTTGCTTTTTGTTCCCTCTCCAAGGGGGATTAAAGGGGTTTTGTTTTAGCTACGGAGTTGGTTATTGTAGGTTAGGCATTCTTGCCTGACTATTATATATCAGAACATATATGACTATTTTAATATTCAGTAATAATGCTCATACCCTGTCTATACGTTTTTGTATTATTATTGTTTAGACAGGCAAGAATGCCTGTCCTACATTAATATGTCACCCATATATAGAAATACAATATTTTTCACTTGGTTACGGTACCATATGGGTTTCTACTAACATATCGCAACTACGTTGCTAAATCAAATGGCTGGCGTCAAAAAATAGAAATCCCCATTTGTAGAAAAATCAAGTAATTTGTTTCCCTTTCTTCCGCTGATAATAGAAAAACACCAGCTTACAACAAACAACTTTATAACTTTATAACTTTATAACTTTAAAAACTTTATTGTTTTTTCTTTTGAGAAAGAAGCCAGTCATACAATTCCGGATTGCTGTATGTCTTTGTCCATGAGTTATGTCCTAAATCAGGGTAGATTGTAAATTTAACATTTCCTCCACATCCCTTAAGCGACTTAACAAGAGTATCTGCTTCAGCTATGGGAACCGTATTATCCTTAGCTCCGTGGAATGCCCAAACAGGAACATCTTTTAATACACAAATACTATCCGGATTCCCGCCTCCGCACACTGGTGCAATTGCTGCAAAATATTGCGGAAAAGTTTTGGCAAACTTCCATGTACCATAACCGCCCATGCTTAAGCCGGTAAGGTAAACTCTTTTTAAATCAATATTGTATTGAGAAATTATTTCTTGGTACAGGGTATTTAGAGCATAAATATTCCATTCTTCATCATCTCCGGGGCATTGGGGAGCAACCATGATAAACGGAAAAGTTTTACCCTGCACAATTTCATAAGGTATGCCATGTTTTTTTACTTTATTCAGGTTATTACCTCTTTCACCCGAACCATGAAGAAAAATAACTAAGGGGTATTTCTTGCTTTCATCATATCCTGCCGGCAGAGATAAAAGGTATTTCAAAGATACTGTAATCTCTATCTTTTTATTAATAGATTTATGTTTAAAACCCATCTCATCCTCAATTATCTGCTTTGTAGACGATCCGCATCCGGCCATAAATAATATAACCGGCACTGCTATTAATAAATAAAATTTTCTTTGCATTTAATTAATTATACACTATTTATTCTTTTTTGTCTTTGCGCCTGACTTACCGGAAACCGGTTTCTTTATACTTTTCGGCTTTGCTTCCTTTTTGTTCACAATTATTTTCTTAACAATTTTAACTTCTTTTAGCAGATTCTCTTTTTCACTGATGACCTTCTCTTTTGTTACGGCTTTTTCTTCTGGCTGCAGTGCTATAAAAGGCTCAAACTTATAGTTATTATCAAAAGCTTTTTCTTTCAACTCACTAACAATTGAGTAGAAGCATTTAAGTTTTGCAGTAAAATCATCAATCTTTCCGGTATTATTCTCTGCCAAATTAATAAAGACGAACCAGTCCAGCAGGTATTCCAGTCTTTCCTTATTAAAATACTTAACTCCCTGATATTCATTTACTATCAGGTAATTTCTGGCTTCCATATCTTCTGCAATAAAAGTTAGCAGAGCATTGGTTATTGTCTTTTTCTTGATAAGTTTACCGCTGATCATCTTTGAGTTTGAAACTAATTTATCATAGTTATAGATCAAAATTTTAAGTAAGTGTAAATCTGAATACAGATATTCATAATTATTACCTATTCTTTCAAAACTCTCAAACAATACATTATCCAGTAGCAAGTCATCAAATAATTTATATTCTGAGAAAAGGTATTCCTTAAAATATTCCTTTTTAAATATAACCAAAGGCAGTATTAAAGAAATCAGATGAAGAAGATTATCTTTAGAAATAAACTTATTCGTAATTTTTAGGTGCTTTAACCATTTCGGGTCGTTCTTCTTATCATGATACAAGAATAAATATTCGTGTATGGTCCTTATTCCGCTTAACGATTTTCTAATATCGCTAAGAACATAATTTTCTTCTTTTCCTAAAAATCCTTTATAGTTTAACTGACTTAAAAGATTATCAAGATCCTTTAAAAATGCTATAGGCGGTTCAGTGCTTTCAAGCTGATGTAAGCTGGCAATAAATAGATAATGTTCCAGCGGAAGTAAAAATTCAGGATTATATAGTATTTCAACAGCGTTATGCAAAGGAGCCAAATTTAATTTTTTAAGCGCATAGTCAACTGAAGGAACACCTTTTCCTGAGAGTATTAAGCTTAGGTTTTCATACTCTCCGTGTGCATCGTAAACTTCGCGGAATTGGGTAAATACATGGTACTGATAGCCGCTTAATGTAACAAACAGCCCATTCTCTGAAAGATCATTGCCGTTATAAAGATACTCAAGTCCTGTTTTGGTGTCTTTTAGAATATAGAAATATTTGTAGTCATTTTTAATCTCCAGGGCATCTGCAAATTTGATTGACCTCAAATTACCGTTGGCAATTCTTTCCTGAGAATAATTTAATCTTCCGTAGCAGGTTTCATAAGCGTTATTATAGATTACAAATACTTTCTCATTTCTTACTTTATTGGAGTAAGCAAAAACATTATGGTTAGCATGTCCGCTGCTGTCAATAAAATCATATAAATCAAAATTATGTACCTGGCTGAATAAGTACCTCTTTTTAAGGAGAGGAAATATTTCCTGCTCATGGCGTTTTATCAGGTTATCATCCGGTTTTTCGTCATAATATGAGCGGCTGTACTCCATTCCATATTTCTCTGCATATCCTTCAATTTGTCCGTGCGCAAACATCGGTAAACCCGGCAGCGTAGCCATAAGCATTGCTATCCCGAAATATTTATCTCCCTTGCCAAACTGATTTACGGCAGTTTCTTCGTCAGGGTTACTCATAAAATTTACATAACGTTTTAGTATTTCCGGATTAAATTGTATGGTTGAAGTAATAAGATATTTGTATTTTTCATTTTCTTCCTTCATCAGCATATGCATAAAGGCAGAGTTATAAACGCGGTGCATACCCAATGTGCGTACAAAAAATCCTTCCATCAGCCAGAATGCCTCTGCAAGCAAAAGTGTTTCCGGCATTTCTGTATTTATTCTGTCAACAACTTCTCTCCAGAATTCATTTGGCATTGCATCATCAAAAGCAGAACGTGTCATGGAGTAATCTGACCTTGAAGCAATTGCAGCACCTGTGCCCGGGATAGGGAACCATAACCTCTGATAGTGCTTCTTAGTTAGTGTCATTGCGGCATCAAAACGGATTATGGGAGTTTTGCGCGCAACATGCATAATGGTTTGAATAAGCGATTCTCTTACCTCAGGGTTCAGCAGGTTTAACTGGGCAGTATCATTCCATGGCATATGTGTTCCATCGTTACCATGATAAATATATCTGCATTCGCCTGTGTATTTATCCCTTCTTTGGAATACAACCGCAGCATCGGATTTTGAGTAATATTTATCTTCTATTCTTACTTCAACCCTGTCATCATCAGATAGATTTGTACTGTTGAACGTATATGAAGGGAAAGGCGGGGTTACTGATTGTATAAAATATTCAGGATGTTCTATAATCCATTTTGAGTATATGCCTGTATGGTTAGGTACCATATCGCTTGCAAGTTTTATGTTGCGTTGAGAGGCTCGATATTTTAAGTTCTCAAATGCGCTGTCGCCGCCAAGCTTTGCAGCAACCTGATAATCAAATAACGAATAAGCTGAAGATGCCGCTTCGGGGTTTCCCATTATTTGTTTTATCTTTTTTGAAGAATTACTTCGTTCCCATAATCCTATAAGCCAAAGTGAAGTGATATTCCAGCGGGCAATTTGGTCAAGTTCTTCATCCGGTATCTGGTCAAGAGTGGAGATTTCCCTTTGATATTTTATTGAGAGCTGAAATAGCCATACGTAAGCATTTTTTGCAAGCATTATAACGTTGGGCATCCACTCAATGTCTTGAGTAAAATTTTCTGATTCTTCATAGTAAAATTGCTTTTCATCAGCAGTAAGTTCAAGTCCTGCGGCCAGTTTTGCTTTTATTCTTTCATAATAATCTTTATCAAACAAGTAAGAGGGTACATCAGGGGTAACCTTCTGAAATTCGCCTTTAGGCATAAAGAATAATGCATCTTCAGAAAGCAGGTCTTTACTCTTTAATAATTTATCAGAAAATACTTCTTTAATTATTACGCCCCACTTCTCTTTTATATATTCCAACTGAGCTTCCAAACTATTGGGATTGCTTAAAATTGGTTTTTTAAGGAAATCTGTCAGAGGGAGATTCTCAATTCCTAATGGTGCTTCATTTGAAAAGAAACTATCAAAAAAGCCGAGAGTTTTGGGGTATTGTGTGCTTTTAATTAGGTCTTTATCAGAGAATAATTCCTTAAATGAAACTGCTGCGGGATTTATGTTTTCAAAATGCAGCAGCATAATTTCCTGAAGGATGATAATTTTATTTGGAATGTTAGCAGTTGTTCCCTCAATAAAATCAAAATGAGTGATTTCATTGTTATATACAGCCATTGGAGGGAATTCGTTAATAAATTCAAAAAATAGTTTATTAACTTCCGGAGTGCCAAGCTGATTTGTCAGTGAAGCTAAAGCTCTTTCAAACACACCCGGATTTACGGTCTTTTCATAAATATTTAGAACATAATGAAAAATTTCGTGCAATAGACCAAAGCTGTTTAACTGTCCAGCGGATACTAAAATTTCATTGGTATTAGCCGCAATACGTCTATCATTCAATTTCTTGGTTAATAGTCTCGCCTGTGCAGGATTGGCTATTATCAAATCCCCATACAAATTGAACAAACTTGATTCAATTTCATATTTAATACGGGCTTGCTTTGCCACATGGAACTCATAATTAACCATATCATAGTTAAATGAAGATAACCTGTAAAATCTCATTTGGACTCCGAAATTTGCATAATTATTCTAAAATAAAATGTAAATATAATAAAAGTTACTGAGTTATAAGGTCTAAAGTGGAAAGTTCATAAAGCTTAAAGTTGAAAGTTCATAAGGTTATCCATTAAGGTCAAATATTTTCCTTAATTCAAATATTGATATCCCATATGCCACCGAAACATTAAGTGACTGCTTAATTCCATACTGTGGTATTTCAAGGGTAAAATCGCATAAATCCAGTAATGACTGCGCAACACCGGTAATCTCATTCCCTACAATCAGGCAAAGAGGGAACTCTCCGATAGATACATTATGATATTGGCGGGTATTTTCAGTTAACTCAAGAGCAGCAATCTTTACTCCTTGTTCTTTCAGCTTGTAAACTGCTTCATGCGGGTCCTTTGTATATTCCCAGGATACGCTTTCTGTTGAGCCAAGAGCAGTCTTAAGTATTTCCTTTTTTGGAGGGTGGGGTGTATAACCGGTTAGTATCAGCTTTTCCACCATTGCTCCGTCTGAAGTTCTGAATATTGAACCAACATTATAGGTACTTCTTATATTATCAAGAAGGGCATAAACAGGCAGTTTCTTTACTGTTTCAATTGTCTCTAAAGTGCTTCTGTTAACGGAAATTTCGTCGTGTGTTAGTTTTCTCATAATTTTCAGTATTTTATGGCAAGTTGTCCACAGGCTGCTGCGATGTCATCGCCTTGGGTTAACCGTACCATAACAGTAATATTTTTGTTTCTTAATTTATCCGCAAATTCATCAATTCTTTTTCTTGATGAGGGCTCCAGACCGGCGGAGAATCCTTCCGGCTTAAAATGCTTAAGGGAGTTAAACGGAATTATATTTATCTTTGATGGAATAAATGCACAGATTTTAGCAAGCGCTTTTATGTCTTCATCTCTGTCATTAATTCCCTTTAACATTACATATTCAAATGTGATGCGTGTGTCTGTTTTCTTTGAAAAATATTTAACGGCATTAAGTGTTTTGTTAAGCGGATATTTAATGTTTACAGGCATTATCTGCGACCTTATATCTTCAAAACATGAATGCAATGAAAGGGCAAGCTTTATTTTCATTCCGCTGTCTGCAAGCTCAATTATTTTTGGAGTAATGCCGGCAGTGGATACTGTTATCTTCTTTGTGCTTATGCCCGTAGTCAATTCCTCAGAAAATATCTGAAGTGTCTTTATGGTGTTATTATAATTAAGCAGAGGTTCGCCCATACCCATAAACACTATGTTAGTCAGTTTTTCTTTTCCTGTATCTTTTGCTGCCAACAAGTATTGATCAAAAATTTCACCTGTGGTTAAATTCTTTTTATATCCCATCAATCCGGTAGCGCAGAATTTACAATCAAGCGGGCAGCCAACCTGAGTAGAAATACAAAGCGTATTTCTTTTCTCTTCAGGAATAAACACCGATTCAATTTTATTTCCGTCAGAAGTCTCAAAAATATATTTTTTGGTTCCCGAGAAAGAGACTTCACTTTCAAGCATTTTTAATGTTGAAATAGTACAAGACTCTGCCAATTCCTGCCTGAGA
>JAUZPC010000164.1 GCA_030706105.1 Bacteroidota bacterium
ACTGTTTGGTTTGTTCCTTTTGTAAATGGTAAAATAAATTTTACGGGATTTATGGATATCTGGTCCACAAAAGCCGGGGGGAAAAATAAATTTGTAGTTTTAACAGAACCGCAAATCTGGTATAATGTAACAAATCACTTAGCCGTTGGAGGTGAAGTTGAAATTAGTAACAATTTCATACCCGGAGAAAATAGTGTTATTGTAAATCCGACAGTTGCCTGCAAATGGAATTTCTAATATATCAAAATAAGGAAATAGTTTTATGTTAAGTAAATACTTTGAGTTCGGCAGGAATAAAACTAACATGAAAACGGAAATACTTGCAGGTATAACTACATTTCTTGCCGCAATGTATATTATTGTCGTTAATCCTGCAATATTAAGTAAAACAGGTATGCCATTTAATGCCGTGCTCACGGCAACTATTTTAGTTTCTGCATTCTGTACAATAATGATGGGTATTTATGCAAAAAACCCATTATTAGTTGCTCCGGGGATGGGATTAAATGCATTTTTTACTTTTTCTGTTGTACTAGGAATGGGTGTAAAATGGGAAACAGCATTAGGATCTGTTTTTTGGGCAGGTATTATTTTTATTCTTCTTTCTGTTTTTAACATCCGTACGTATATTGTTAAAGCAATACCCAAGCAAATAAGGTATTCAGTATCTGTTGGTATTGGATTATTTATAGCATTAATTGGTTTTGTTAATGCCAAGTTTATTGTTTCAAATCCCGCAACTATTGTAGGCCTTGGCCATCTTGAACCTACGACAATTACATTTTTAGTAGGACTTTTAATTACTTCTGTATTAGTTTTAAGGAAAGTTAAAGGTGCTCTTATTATAGGGATAATCTCGACAACTGTTTTAGCTATCCCAATAGGCAGATTATATGGAAATGCCTCAGCAATAAATTTTGGAGTTCCTACTCTGGTAACCTGGAGAGGAATATTTTCGATGCCAGATTTTAGTTTGATTGGAAGACTTGACCTTATTGGCTCATTACAATTTGCACTTTTTCCTGTTGCTTTTGCATTCTTATTTACAGATATGTTTGATAGTTTATCTACTTTTGTTGGTGTTGCAGAAGCTGCAAATTTGCTAGATGAACAGGGAGAACCAAGAAACATAAAGCAATCTTTAATAGTTGACGCTGTTGCAACTACACTTGCCGGATTAGTAGGATCAAGCCCGGGAACTGCTTATATTGAATCTGCAACCGGAGTAGAAGAAGGCGGCAGGACAGGAATGACCGCGCTTACAGCAGGATTACTCTTTCTCCCATTTATGTTCATCTCACCACTGCTATCAATAGTTCCATCAATTGCAACCTCACCCGCACTTATACTAGTAGGTGTTTTTATGATGAAACCTGTATTGAAAATAAACTGGACAAAGTTTGATGATGCTATCCCAGCATTCATCTCCCTTGTTCTTATTCCTTTCACTTATTCTATTACCGAAGGAATAATTTGGGGTTTTTTGAGCTGGACATTAATTAAATTTTTATTGGGTAAAACTAAAGAAATTTCCCCGATGTTAATTATTATAGATTTATTTGCAATTTTGGCTTTAGTTTTATCACAAAATAAATAAAAGGAATTTGGATAGATGTTAAAAAAAATTATTGATGTTCAGGAGAGACCTCCTTTAGCTGTAAGTATCCCTCTTAGCTTTCAACACCTATTTGCTATGTTTGGAGCTTCAGTACTTGTACCAATGTTATTTAAAATAAATCCTTCAACAGTGTTGCTGATGAACGGTATTGGTACTTTAATTTACATTTTTATAACTAAGAAAAAAATCCCTGCATTCTTAGGATCCAGCTTTGCTTTCTTATCTCCGGTATTTATTGTTATGGCAGCATACGGATATCAGGCAGCTCTGGGAGGTTTTGTTGTTTCCGGACTTATTTTCATTTCAGTAGCTTTGATTTTTAAATTTGTAGGCTCGGAGTGGATTCATAGCGTATTCCCGCCACCGGCTATGGGTGCAATAGTAGCAATAATAGGTTTAGAGCTTTCCCCTGTTGCTGCTGATATGGCCGGATTAATTAGCAAAAACAATCAACCACTAAATATGACTTCTGTAATTATTTCTATCTCTACTCTGTCAGTAATTATTTTCGGCTCTGTTTTGTTTAGAGGTTTCTTAAAAATTATTCCAATACTAATTGGGGTTATTACCGGGTACACGTTATCATTATTCATGGGAATAGTTGACTTTAATAAAGTGTCAAATGCTCCATGGTTTGCTTTGCCGACTTTTTATTCTCCTATCTTTAATATTTCAGCTATTATTATAATTATTCCGGCTTCTTTAGTGGTAATTGCCGAACATATAGGACACTTAATAGTTACCGGGAATATTGTTGGAAAGGATCTGCCTAAAGACCCGGGACTTCACCGGTCCCTAATGGGTGATGGTGTTTCTACTTTGCTATCCGGTTTAATGGGCTCAGTCCCAACAACTACATATGGAGAAAATATTGGAGTTCTTGCCATAACAAAAGTCTATAGCGTATGGGTAATAGGAGGCGCTGCCGTTATTTCTATTATTATCTCTTTCTTTGGAAAATTATCAGCAGCAATCCAAACGATTCCGCTGCCTGTTATGGGCGGTGTATCCTTAATGCTTTTTGGGGTTATTGCTGCTTCGGGCATAAGAATGCTTGTTGAGAGTAAAATTGATTACAGTAAACCAAAGAATCTAATATTAACAGCTTTTGTTCTTATTATTGGTCTGAGTGGAGCAAAATTTACATTAGGTTCAGTTACTCTTGCAGGCATGGCGCTTGCTACAGTAATTTCTATAGTAATAAGTTTACTTTTTAAATTATTTGAGACCATTGGCTGGCTTAACGAATAGGACAAAACAAACAGCATTTTAAGACAGGGGGAAAGCATAATACTTTCCCCTGTTAGTCCTTTAGTAATTTTTCTACTTAAAAACTCCTTCCAATGTCCCACTTCCCCATTCAGTATATTTTTTTAGTTTTACATTTTATTTATTTTGCTTATTTTAGGAAACAGTTTTGTAATCATTTTAAATTTTACTCATTACAATAATGTATTGATATTTTAGTTTGCATTTCTATAAATAATTTAATAAAAATAAATAACGGAGCACGCATGCCATCTTTTGTGTTAACCGGTAAGGCAGATACTTATTTAGAGAAACTTTGTAAAAACAACAGTGGACGACCTGTTGGCAGCCGCGCCAATAATGCAGCATTGGAATATATTTCTGAAAAACTTGAATCAGTAGGATGCAAAATAGAGAAGCAACTATTTGATTGTATTACCTGGCAGTCTTCCGGAGTTGAGCTTTCTATAGATGGTTTAACGATAAACGCCTTTGCAAGCCCATTTTCATTAAGCTGCGACGTAAATGCTTCACTGGTTATTGTCACTTCCATTAACGAACTTGAACAAATTGACATAAAAGATAAAATCGTTTTATTATGTGGTGATATTGCAAAAGAGCAATTTATCCCAAAGAATTTTCCTTTTTATAATCCCGCTGATCAAAAATGTATTATTGAATTATTGGAGACAAAAAACCCTCTTGCCTTGGTTACTTCAGCCCCAAGAAAATTTGATTTAGAAGATTCCCAATATTTAATACCATTATTCGAGGACGGGGATTTTAATATTCCTTCTGCATACATATCTGAGTTGGATACCATTAGGATGATTGAAAGTAATAATGAGAAGGTTCATTTAAAAATTAGTTCTGCACGAATTCCCTCAAAAGGATACAACATAATCGGGAAAAGAGGAAATGGTTCTGAAAAAAGAATTATTTTACTTGCTCATATTGATACAAAATTTGGTACACCCGGAGCAACCGATAATGCGTGCGGTATTGTTGTTTTATTATTACTGGCCGAATTGCTAGGAAATTACGAAGGAAAATTTTCTATTGAGTTTACAATTATGAATGGCGAAGAATGCTATTCCAGCCCGGGTGAAATGAAATTCTTAACTGAAAACAAAAATACACTGGATAATATATTATTAGGGATTAATTTAGACGGGCTTGGCTATTCATCGAGTGATACCGCCTATTCAATGTACGGTTGCCCCTCTGAAATTGCAGATGCAATTCAAACTGTATTTTCATCATATCATGGCCTCGTGATGGGCGATCCTTGGTACCAAAGCGACCATGGCCTGCTGATTCAGAATAACATACCCGCACTTGCTATAACTTCAGCACATATGATTAAATTAATGAATGAAATTTACCATTCTCCTAAGGATAAACCGGAAATTGTAGATACATCAAAACTGGTAAAATTAGCATATTCTTTAAGAGATTTAATATTATATTTAGACAGACATTATAAAAATAATTGCTAAGAAAAGGAAGTCCCATGGAAAAAATTGATTTTAAAAAAGAACTTAAAGGGTTATATGCCCCGGGCTCCAAAGTGGTTACGATTGTAGATGTTCCGGCATTTAATTTTTTGATGATTGACGGTAAAGGGAATCCAAATACATCAATTGAATATAGGCAGGCAATTGAGACGTTGTATGCTGTTTCTTATTCAGCTAAATTTAAAATAAAAAAGAGTAAGGCTGCAATTGATTATTCGGTTATGCCGTTGGAAGGATTATGGTGGGTTGAAAATGAAACTATATTCAACTTAAACAATAAAGATGCCTGGAATTGGACAGCTATGATATTGCAACCACATTTTGTTAATTCTGAACTAATTAGCGAATCAATTGAAAATGTAAAAGATAAAAAAGGTTTGAATAATCTTGATAAAATAAATTTTGCCTCATTTGAAGAAGGATTAGCTGTTCAGATAATGCATATTGGGCCGTATTCTGAAGAAGAACCAAATATAAAAAGGATGCACAGTTTCATTGAAGAGAATGGATTTTGTGTTTCAGGTAAACATCATGAAATTTATCTTAAAGATCCGAGAAAATCTGCTCCTGAAAAATTACAGACAATATTAAGGCAACCAATAAAAAAGAAATAAAATAATTATTTTTTACATATAGATTAGTGAAATAGCACCTAAACTTTGCTTAAGGGTAAAAAAACTGAAAATGTACTTCCTTTTCCAAGTTTACTTTTTAGAGTAATGTAACCATTATTCTTTTCAACTAATTCCTTACACAGAATAAGACCTAAACCAGTTCCATTTTCGCCAGTAGTTCCTTTGTGATTAATAGAAGCATCAATTCTAAACAATTTAGCTTCATCTTCAGGTTTTATTCCTACACCATTATCTATAACGTCAATTCTGCCCATTTTGTCTGATTGCTCAGCTTTAAGAGAAACAGAACCACCGGGTTTGGTAAATTTTATGGCGTTTGATACAAGGTTTCTTACAACAGTATTAATGGAAAAATTATCAACAAAAAGAGACAAACCATCTTTTACTTCTACATTAATAACTATCTCCTTTGCAAGTGCCTGGTTATTTAACAGGTTAACACATTCTAAAACAATTTCTGCTGCTTTAATGTCTTCAAACTCCATCGAAAGCCTGCCAGTTTGTGTCCTTGCCCAAAGAAGCAAGTCATCCAGCAATTTATGAGCTGCCTCAGATGATTTTTGAATGATTTCTAAAAATTGAATATATTCTTCTTTTGTCATAGTATCAATATTTTCAAGCAGTAATTGAGATGAACCCATTATTGCACTGAAAGGGTTTTTGAGATCATGAGCAATTATTGAAAAGAATTTATCCTTTGTGGCATTTAATTCACTAAGTTTTTTATTTTCCTTTTTCTTAAAAACATAGAATCTGGTAACCAAAAGGCTTAATACAACAATCAAGCTGGAGACTAAGATTAAAGCGATAATTGTAATCGTCTGGTTTTTAACTTCAGCATCTCTTTGCCTCAGAGCTGCTTTCTGTCTCTCAATCTGTTTCTGCTTTTTCTCTGACTGGAAGCTCTCTTCAAGCTGCAAATATTCATTTGTCTTGCTCTTAGCAAATATGCTGTCGTTTAACTCAGTGTATTTTTTATGGTACTCTAAAGAGCTTTTATAATCACCTTTTTTTTCATATGCTTCAGAAAGTAAGCTGTAACATTTCATTTCTAAATCACGCAAAGAAATTTTCTTAGAAATTTCTATAGCTTCTTTAACCTCGCTAATACTCTCTTTGTATTTTTTCAAATCTAAGTGAAGTCCGGCTTTATTATACTGAATTACTCCAATTTCATAATTTCTTTTTATCCTTTTACTAATTAAATACCCTTGGTTGTAATAATTTAGTGCTTCTTTAAGTCTGTGGTTATCACTTTCAATATTGCCCAAGTTAATTAATGTTGAAATACGTCCTTGGTCGTTATCATATTTATTGTAAAGGTTCAACGCATCTTGAGAATATTCTTTAGACTTTTTCAAATCTCCCATGGTATAATAAGTGTTAGCCAGATTTGAATACACTGAAGCTATACGTCTTTCTTCTTTTCTTTTAGTGTATATTTGTAACGCTTTTAAGTAATAATCCGCGGCAAGCTGATATGCTTTTGAATAAGTATGAACATTTCCAATGTTCATATAACAATTTGCTACTCCAACTGTATCTTTAAGTTTCTCATACATACT
>JAUZPC010000165.1 GCA_030706105.1 Bacteroidota bacterium
GGTGAAATATACTATGAGTCAACGTATCTTTTTTCATCCTCCCAGGGTATCTTATTTATGAGTCAATCCGCTAAATAATGTGTTATAGTTGACTTTTTTGCAAATAATCAATAATTTGATATCATATATAATTTATTTATTAATTTGAGGCGCAGTATGTACAAATTTAGTTATTTAAGCATCTGTTTATTGTTTGTTTTTGCTTCTTTTAGCCAGGCACAGAAAAATATATTTACTTTTACCAAAGATGCCGGTGTGGTTTCTCTTGATACATTAAAGACTGGCCAGTCAAATGCAGTTACACCAAAAGCTGTTATAAAGAATTTCGGCACCTCTGCACAAACTTTTCAGGTGCAGTTAAAGATAGGAAATTATTATTTATCTACGCGGGATATAAATAACCTTCCACCGGACAGTTCTATTCAGGTCTTTTTCGATAACTTATGGACCATTGAAAAAGGTTATTATGATTTAGTTTGTTATACAATGCTGAACGGAGACGAGAACCATTCAAATGATACCGTTGTCCGTTACTTATCATATGGAAAGTGGAGCCCTCTTGCTCAAACTCCGGCACCCAGAAAAGGTGTGAGCGGAGTTGTTTATTATGACGTCGACAGCACATATGGGTATGTAACAGGCGGAACTTTTAGCCAGCTTGGCGAAAAGCTTACCTACAGGTACAATGTTGAGCGTGATAGCTGGGTGAAACTTGCGGATATGCCATATCCGGTTCTACGGCATACTGCGTCAAAAGTTGGGAATAATATATATGTTATCGGTGGAGAAGAGATGGACATAATTAATCCTAATATATATGACACAATAAGTGTTTATAACATTGATTCCAACTCCTGGAGTATTGCTTCCTACAAAATGCCTAAAAAAATATTAGACGCAAGTTCGGCTGTATATGCAGACAGTCTTATTTATGTTATAAATGGAATTAACTCCTTTACTGATAGTACGTATAGTTATGTAATTTATCCTAAAGGCAAGACACTAAATCTTATAAGTAATTGTCCGGGCCTGTTCGCTGCCGTTGTGGTCTGGAATAATAGGTTGCTTTGTTTTAGCGATTCCGGGATATACAGTGCGGAAATCAGTCCAGTGCATCCGGAAAATATCACCTGGATAAAAAAAGCAAATTCCAATATCCAGGGAGGATCATTTTGCAGTGCTAAAATATGGGGAGATAAAATTATTTGTTTATCTCTGAATCTGCTTTTTATATATGATCCGGTAAATAATTCTGTTACCAATTTACAGTTGCCTTCAGGTGTCTTCCCTTATGGAGGCGACTTGAGTTGGGTACGGAATAAAAACGGGCAAAGAGAATATCTGATTTTTAGCCGCGATACGCGATATAAATATACAGAAGTTGAGCCGGTAACTGCTGTAGATAATGAGCAAAAGATGTCTCCTGATGATTATATCTTATGCCAGAATTATCCTAACCCGTTTAACCCGGCTACCAAAATAAAGTTTAATTTGCCTGTGCAGTCCAATGTTAAAATAAGGGTATATGATATGCTTGGGCGTGAAGTTGCATCTCTTGCAAATAATCCCTACAGCGCAGGAGGGCACGAGGTAAATTTTGACGGGGCAATGTTAAGCAGCGGTGTTTACGTCTATAGGATTGAAGCTGCCGGTATAAACGGTAAGACATTTAATGCCGTTAGAAAAATGGTATTATTAAAATAAGAAGAATTAAGTCAGTAAGCCGGTTTTAAGGCCGGCTTGCTCTGCCCCGGATCAATACAAAATTTAAAAAAATCTATTCGATTTATTAAAATAATTTGTAAATTATTTGAAAAGTAACTATATTTACAAGCTAAAAATATACCCGCCGGGGTAGCTCAGTAGGTCAGAGCAGTGGAATCATAATCCACGTGTCAGGGGTTCAAATCCCTTCCCCGGTACTTATTAAGGAGTTAAAATATTATGTATACATTAGTAATTTTTTTGGCCACAGTAATAGCTATTTTTTTGATAGTAATTGTATTATTGCAATCAAGTAAAGGCGGCGGTTTGGCCGGTACATTTGGCGGCGCTAACATGGGAACTGTTTTCGGATCACGCAGAACGGCTGATTTTTTAAGCAAAGCTACCTGGTGGCTTGCAGGCTCTTTAGCTGTTTTAGCTTTGGTTACTAACTTATTTTTATTACCGGGTAAAACCTCTTCCAAAATTGGTGATAAAAATTCACAGACCGAACAGCAGCAGCAACAGCGCCAACAACGTTCTAAGTAAGTTGAATTTTTGTACTTTTCTAAGCTGATAATTCTTATTATCAGCTTTTTTTATTTCTTTTTCTTTGCTAATTTCTTAATTTAATTTATATTGTAACTGATTATATGATTGATCGGAATATAAATTTGGTGTGCTGTGTTTATTAAGTACTTTTTGCAGACGCTTACTAAGTAAATTGCTTTTCAGTAATTTTTACGACTAAATATCTTGAATTTAGATAATATAAATAACATTCTTATTGTCAGATTTAGTTCACTTGGTGACGTGCTGCTTACTACCCCTGTTGTCAGATCGTTAAAAGCTAAATATCCCAATTCTAAAATCTCGTTTCTTGTTAAAAAAGAATTTTCAGACGTCTATAAGTACAATCCCCGTATCAGTAATTTGTTCATTTTTGATAAATCAGCAGGAAACATAAATTCGCTGCTGGACGAACTTAAAAAGCAAAAATTCGATTTGGTAATTGATCTGCAAAATAATTTCCGTAGTAGGAAAATTGTACGCAGGTTAAACACTAAGGTAATTACTTATCATAAAAACCCGCTTGCAAAATTCCTGCTGGTTAAATTTAAAATCAATCTGCTCAAAAATGCACCCCCCATTCCTTTGCGGTATGCTAACGCAATTGCGGCGGATTTGTTGGATGATCAGGGACTTGAGATTTTTACAGGCAAAGATGGTGGGGAATTTGAGAATAATATTATGATTGGTCTGGCTCCCGGTTCAAAACACTTTACCAAACGTTGGCCCAAAGAGTATTTTATAGAGCTTGGTAAAATGATTGAAGAGGCCGGCTATTCAGTAGCTTTATTCGGAGGTATTTCCGAACAGCAGCTCTGTAAGGAGATTAGTGCTAATTTAGCACATGCAGTTGACTTTTCTAATAACAATGACTTATTTTTGACTATAGATAATCTTAATAAATTAAGTTTATTGATTTGTAATGACAGCGGATTGATGCACGCTGCCTGTGCAGTAAATGTGCCGGTGTTTACTATTTTCGGATCTTCTGTTAAGGAGTTTGGGTTTACCCCTTTCAGAAATAAAAGTATAATTTTTGAGGACAATTTGTTATCTTGCAGGCCCTGTTCTCATATTGGCAGGAGCAGTTGTCCGAAAAAGCATTTTAAGTGTATGATGGAAATAAAGCCCAAAATGGTTTTTGATGAAATAAAAAATTTTGTTGATTGATGAGAAATATCTGGTATATACTGTATAATTATTTTATTATCCCTTGCTTATTTGTCCTGCTTAGAATAATGGGATTATTTAACGATAAGACTAAACGCGGCCTTGCGGGAAGAAAACGTGTTTTTGAAGATCTTATTGTAAGCGCTGCTTCTCTTGATAAAAGTAAGACCTTAATCTGGTTTCATTCTTCTTCTTTGGGTGAATTTGAACAGGCAAAGCCGATTATAGAAGAGCTTAAAAAAGACAGTTCAATAAACATTCTTGTTACTTTCTTCTCTCCATCAGGTTATGAAAATTCCCGTAAATACCCATATGCTGATCTTATTTCTTACATGCCTTTTGATACAAGCTTTAATGCCGAAAGATTTATAAAAATAGTTAAGCCTAACCTTGCAGTTATTATGCGCTATGATATTTGGCCTAACCATATCTGGGCTATGAAAAAAGCCGGCATCCCTGTGTATCTTGTTGATGCTACCATGAAAAAGGATTCTCCCAGAAAATGGATTTTAATTAAGAACTTCCATAAGCATTTGTTTAGGAATATAGACAGGATACTGACTATTTCACAGGAAGATGCAGAGGGATTTTCCAAATTCGGCTGTACGGGGGAGCAGGTAAATGTTGTGGGTGATACCCGCTTTGACAGAGTTTATCAGCGAAGCCTGCTTGCGCAAAGTAAAAATCTGATTAAGAAGGAATTGTTCGACGGTAAAAAAATTCTTGTCGCCGGTTCAAGCTGGGATCAGGATGAAGAAATATTGCTTCCTGCCTTTATGAAACTTGCTAAATATGATAGCGATGCAGTAATGATTATTGCCCCGCACGAACCTACTATTATTAATCTTGACAGAATTGAACATGAGTTTGGCGGCAAGCTTGCTACAATCAGATTTTCTTCATTAAATAATTATTCCAATGAGAGAGTAATAATTGTGGACTCCATTGGTATTCTGCTTACCCTCTATACTTATGCAGATGCTGCATTTGTAGGGGGCAGCTTCAAACAAAATATTCATAATGTTTTAGAAGCTGCCGTTTACGGTATCCCCGTTTTGTTTGGCCCCAAAATAGACAATTCGCAAGAGGCTATTCAACTTGCACAAACCGGCGGTGGCATCATTATCAGGAGCAAGAAAGACGCATACAGGCAGTTACGCACTTTGTTTTCTAACGATGAATTAAGAAAACAGAAGGGCAAAACTTCTTTCAGTTATGTACAGCAGCATTTGGGTGCAACCAATAAAATAATTAAAGAAATATACAGAGCTATTTAATTTATTGTGTAACCTAACTCTGCTTTTACCTCTTCCGGAGTAAGAACGCCGTTTTCAATCATGGTTTTATAAAAGTTAGCATCCTGCTGCGGATTTTCCGCATAAGGCCTGTTAAATAAAATTTTACAATTCTTTATTTTAAGTCCTTCCATGAGCAGTCTGTTGTTCAGTAGAAATTCCAACCGCCTTTGGCGTGCTTCAATTACACAATCCTGAAATATCTTTAGCTGGTTTCTCGTTTCATTCGTTCCTGCAATATTTCCACCTTCAACTATTCCAAGCAGTCTTTTGGGAACGCCGTGCGCTGCAATAATTTCATCTCGTGCATCCAGTCTCATATTCCTGAAAGAACTGTCTGGTACTGTTTCAGCAATGTTTTTTATATCAATGGTACCATTGGTGTTCTCCATTTCCAAAATTAAAGACTTGCCGGCGTTTTTTACCCCTTTTACATTGTCGGCAAAAAACTGCTTAATTCTGCTTTTAGCCAAATCCGAGAGTGAAGCTCCTTTTATAACAATTATGGATTCAGGGATTGCGTTATTGTTGAATTTATTGATATTAAATTCAACAGCATTTCTATCCAAAATTATTGCGCTTAAAGCTCCAAAGTACTCCGGCAGGCCATAAAATAAATTTTGCGGATTATAGCTTTTCATTGATAGGTATTCATTCTTGTCCGGTTCCATTACCCCAAATGGAGAGAAAATAATTTCATCAAGATTGGCAGTCTGTGCAATATAGGTAAGTTTGTTTTTATATAAAACCTTAATGGAATTTGCGGGGAGATGATATACCGCTGAAGGAATTCCTTTATTATTTCTGCATATTTCAAAATATGCATTGCCATATATTTCATAATCGGTTTGAAAGTTTAACAATGTTTCTATAAAAGACTGGCCTGTTTGTATCTGATGCCGATATAAAAATGATTCAATTTTTTCTTTTTCGTCACTGAATAGATTTTCGTCATAATCATCAGGGTTACCCGGAAAAATTTCAAATCCCGCCCCCACCGTTAATGCAGCCTTAAGATTGATGCACTTTGTATGATAGCCGTTATAGGAATATGCATCCGCAAGCAGATTATATTCAAAAGGGGGAGCAGCCATTCCCTCAATAAAAATTTTGGAAGATGCTGCTGCGGGCATATTGCCGGTTGTAACAATCGATGCTTTTACAAATTGTTTTTTCATTTTGACTCCTTTAGTAAACTGAAACTTCATTTAATATTTTACGCGGTACTCTAACCCAGTTCCAATAGACGGCGGCATCTGCAAGGTTAGGAGAGTGCCCAATTCTCTTTTTTATTTCTTCTTTTGACTCAATGGCTATCTTATCATTCTGCAGCTTCCATTTTATTGAGGTCAGCTCAGAAACTAAACGGACATCATTCGGAAACGTTATCCTTTTATTTCTGAGGTCTTCTCTAAGCTGCCAGTACATTTGCGATCTCAGGTTCAAAAATTTTTCATTGGAATCTGAAACGACAGGGGAAGCAGACCCCATGATATTAACAACATTAAGTTTCATTTCTTTTAATGCATTTACAGTACCTGCTCCAACGCCAACACCGTCTATTCCAATATTGGAAGGATCAACTTTATACTGCATAACAAGCGACATAACATTATTTTTCCCGAGTGCGTTACTGTCTGGAGAGTTAAACTCTTCAACAGAAAGCAGATGGTTCCCTCTGCCAAGTGCAATTGCGGCTTTATCTCCGTCAATCGAATTGGCAGCATCCACACCAAGCGCCGGAATCCCGGAAACGTTTTCATCATTTAATCTGCGTGCTGCGGTACACCATTCAATCTTTATCAGA
>JAUZPC010000166.1 GCA_030706105.1 Bacteroidota bacterium
AATTTTAATGCTGACTCTTTAGAAGCCACAAATAAAGCCGAAAGATGCGGATAAACGGATTGAGAAATTGCCGAATAGAATCCTTGTACTGCACCTCTAATTTTATCAGCAGCCGAAAAGTATCCCACAACTTCATTACTTGCAAATAGTCCAAGTATGAACGTATTTGATATTGTATATAAGCTTATAGAAAATGTAGAAAGAAAAACATACCACCCCTCTCTGAAATGATATTTCAACTCATTTTTAGACGGTATAATAAATTTTATTTTAAGTTTATAAAATGAAATGAACAGTCCTACAACCCCTATAAGTACCAGATGTAGTGAATATAAAAACAAGTAGAGGACAGTATCGTTTTGATTAGATATAAAAATGAATACCGAACCTGTAAACAATATCTTCATATAAATATTTATCATACTAACATATTTCATCTTTTCCAGACCCATAAAAAGCCAAATTGGAAAAAGGACATTCCCGAGAATACTCAAAAAACCTGCCAGATAAGCCAGCCAGTCTGCTCTGAATCTATCAATAGAGACAAGACATAAAGTAAAAACAACAATACAGACCACAAATAAAAATAATTTTATAAAAAGGATGGAGCTGTAAATACTGTTCAATTTATTTCTGTCTAATCTGTTAATTGAAACAGTCTGAGTACCTGATAGGTTAAAGCCATAGTCAGTAATCATACCAAAATAGCCTGTAAAAGCAATTATAAAACTGACTATTCCGAAGTGATCAGGGCCCAAGACTCTTACCAAATAAGGCAAAGTTATAAGAGGAAAAATATAATTGCAGATTTGTAAAATAGATAGTGAAGTAAAATTGAATAATAATATTCTATTATTCTTAATTTTATCTTTAACTGTTTTAAGAATTGCGACTTTATATTTTTGATTTATTTTCATCAATTCTGGTTTAATAAGAATCTTTTTATACTCCGAAATATCATTTACAGAACAATCAAATAATACTTTAAGAAGCATTTTAAAAATAATTAAAAATAGTGATATATCCGCTTAAAATATTAAGAAAAGAAACAATTTGCCAATGTTGTGAAGGATAATAGTATCAGGGCAATAAGTAATTTTAATTTCAGACCAATGAATAGATAAGCTCCTATTTGTATAGCAAAAATGAATTTATTGGAGACGAAGAAATATAGCCATATAAAAATTATTTCTTACAAATAAAAGCAGATGCAAAGTGTTTGCAAATAAGTTAAAAAGTTTTTGCTAATTGGGAAGTGTTTCGTTATTTTTGATATCAAAATGCTTCTGCGAAGTAATTATACTATCAAATATGAATAATATATATGAATTTTTATGAAATAGCTATTCTTGAAAGCTTCCATGGGTAATATAGATTACTTAAATGGCAATTATTTTAAGAACAACCCGACCTGGCATGTTGAAGATGCAAATTGGAAAGCGCAACAGATCATTAAAATTATTGAGGCAAATAGGATAGAACCAAAATCTATATGCGAAGTTGGATGTGGTGCCGGTGAAATTCTTAACCAGTTACATAGTAGAATGAATAATAATATTTCTTTCACCGGATATGAAATATCTCCTCAAGCATATGAATTATGCAAACAAAGGACTAAAGGACGGTTGAGTTTTAAACTTTTAAATATTCTTGATGATACCGAATCTCTATTTGATGTTGTACTTGTAATTGATGTTGTTGAACATATTGAGGATTGTTTCGGCTTTCTAAAAAAAATCAAAGATAAAGGAAGGTTTAAGATATTACACATACCTTTGGATATGTCAGTTCAAAAAGTCTTAAGATGTTCCCCTATTTTGGAAGCACGTTCACAAGTTGGTCATATTCATTATTTTTCTAAAGAAACAGCTCTTGCAATGATAAGTGAATCCGGATATAAAATAATTGACTATTTTTATACACAGAGTGCAATTGAAGTACCTTCGAAAAAGTTAAAGACTCAACTGGCAAAATTTCCAAGAAAATTTTTTTTCAAATTAAATCAAGATCTCACTGCTCGAATTTTAGGCGGATATTCCCTTTTAGTATTGGCAGAATAATTCTTAAATATTAAATGTTTTATTAATTAAATCAAGAAACAGCTTTAATTATTTTCTACTTAGGGTTTTGAATTGAAGCTATGTTCCTTACGTTAATTACTTCTTTGCGAGCCAAAGTTCAGGATTTTGGTTGTTCCTTTCACTCCATACTTCAAAATGAAGCAAATTTCCTTCCACTGATTCTCCAACTCTTCCGATAATTGTTCCGGCTTTAATCCGGTCTCCCTCTTTTACATGTATTCCGGCAAGGTGACTATATACCGTTCTATAACCTCCTCGATGCGTAACTATCACTACACTCCCATAGCCGACAATCCAATCTATTACAGAGACAACACCTTCAGCAACGGCCTTCACATTTAAATCGGAATTTGCAAGAATATCTATGCCATAGTTCAATGATATGGTATTAAGCTGTTCATTCCTATTCTCACCATATTTGCCAAAAAGTTTTCCTGAGACAGGCCAATTGAGTTTACCCCTTAATGAACTAAAAAGTGCACCTGATGAGTAATTAAACTCTTCTGATTTCCCCACTTCTAAATTGGGCTGTTTATTTTCTATGTTTTTAGTCTTAGTAGAAACTACTAAATCCTTATCTTTATTCTTCTTTGTTAGATTTTCTGTGGCTTTCCCTTTTTTCTTATTAAGCAAGGCAAGCTCGTTTTCATCTCTCCGTTTTTTTTCAGCCAGCTCTTTCTTTTTTCTGCTGTCTTCTGCAATTTGCTTCTTTCTGTTATCTTCTTCAATGGATTTTGCAATAAGAGTTCTAATTCTTTCTTCGGCCGCTCTTTTTGAAGCAATCAACTTTTTAACTTCTTCTTTATCCTTTTTTATTACAGTTAAAATTCTTTTACTCTCAGTAATTTTATTTTCATAATTTTTTTCTTCCCTCTGCTTATCCTCAGCTAAACTGATCCTTTCCTGCTTGTCTTGTTCCAATTCATTTTTTAATATAATCAGCTGTGCTTTGCTCTCCCTTAAAAAGCTCAAATCATTTGAACGTCTCTGAGAAAACATTCTTAAATATTTAAATCTTAAAACTGCCTGATTAAATGAATCCGAACTATACAACAAAGCAAGTTCATTGCTTTTACCATATTTGTAAATTGATACAACATATTTCGAATAATTAATTTTAAGCTCGGCAATTTTACTCTCAAGATACTGAACTTTGCCCATGGTCTCGTCAATTTCCTGCTCGGTTTCCTGTTCTTGTTCCTGAAGCTCGTCAAGAATTCTATTAAGAATATGTGTCTGCTTGCTATAGTTTTCAATTGCAGCAGAAGACTCACGCTCTTTAGCGGATTTATTTTTAAGCTCAACTTCTAAAGCATTAATTTCCTCTTTCAATTTGGACAAATCTTTTTTGTTCTTCTTTATGCCGCCCTGTTGGTTAAAACCATCAGTAAAGCAAAGAGCAATTAATGCAATTAGACAATATATTATATATTTTACCATTCTATAACTTGTGTATCAGCCGGAATTTTAAACTCAATAACAGCACTGCTTTTATTAACAGATACTTTTCTATACTCAATGTTAACACTTTCTTTAGTATTTACATTTTCAATTTCAATAATGTATGGGAAAGCTACGCCCTCAATAATATTAAATTTAGAGTATTTCCCTTTAAAAACCAAATTGCCGGCTTCATCCATTTCTTGTACTTCTTTTATGCTTAACTCCCTTACATCAACTTTGTAAACTGTAGAATGATGGCTTACAGAATCAATATAAGTAAGAACATATTGGTCATATACTGTCTCAAATTTATCCGGAGTTCTATACAATTTATTTGTAAGGTTAACTGAACCGACAAAAGCATCAATTAAATCGTTAAAAGATAAGTCAATTTTAAAAATATTCCTCAAGATATTATCATTATACTCCCCTTTGAAAACCGAATTCTGAATGGCATCATAAAACTGAAAATCCTTATTGGTTACAAGAATTTTAGCAAGATCAATTGAAAAAGGGCCCATTATATTAAGATAAATTGAATCAGGTTTTATTACGGTTGTTCTAAAAGAAGCAGAATTGTCCATCTGAGAATTTTTTATTTTTATAATTCCGCTGCCTTCAAAATTTTTAATCTTTCTTCTATTGGCTTCCAGCTTATTCAGCAAACGGTCTGATGGCAATATTTCTATTTTTTCATCATCATTGCCGGATGATGAAACCTTACTGCCGGCACATCCGATAAATAAAAATTGAGTGAAAATAAAAAATAAAATTATTAGAGAGAATAAAAGTTTTTTCACAATTCACCTTTTTCAATTTTTAATTTGATTTCGTTATTACTGTTGTCTAATTCATAAGCTTTTTGCCACATTTCAATAGCTTTATTCTTTTGGCCCGTCTTAAATAAAATATCTCCTAAATGGTCAAACAGAGCAGATTTTGCTCCGCTCATTTCAATTGCTTTATTAATCATTTTCTCAGCTTTTTCATAATCGCCCAATTTATAATAGATCCATCCTTCAGTATCAAGATAAGAAGCATTATTGGGTTCAGCTTTTAAAGCTATTTTAATCATTTTCAAAGCTTTTTCTAATTCAATTCCCCGCTCAGAAAGTGAATAAGCATAATTATTATTGATTAACGCATTGGTCGGGTCTAATTCAAGGGCTCTTTTATAAACACTGTCACATGCAGTAAATTTTTTCATCCCATTATAAATCAGGCCAAGTGTTCCAAGTATGCTAACGTCATTTTTTTCTATTTGAAGGGCTTTATTAAGATATACCACCGCCTCATCGGATTCCTTTAATGAACTTAAAGTATAAGCATATGCCGCAAGAGTATTAACATCTTTAGTGTTCAATTGAACACTTTTATACAAATAGGGCTTTGCTTCACTATGCTTGCCGCATTGAGCTAATGAAATTCCCAATAAAAAATTTATTGAATATTCTTCGGGAAATAATTTAACTGCATTTATTAATAAAGCAGCGGCATCAGAATACTTTTGGTTCTCATAATAAAGGCCGCCCAACCGGCTCCATCCTTCAACATTCCATGCAGCTAATTCCGTAACAGCCTTAAAATTTACATATGCCTGTTCATAATTTTTTTGGTTAACGGCAATAGATCCTAAAAACATCTTTACTTCCCAGGCAGAAGTATCTTTATCCAGTTTTTGGAAAAATTCTTTTGATACCGGCATCAAAGTAGAGTCTTTTAACGCCTGCCCAAAATAAGCGGCACCTATTTTCACTTTATTCTGAAAGCTGATATCCCTTGAGCTAAGGATATAATTATATTCTTCTGAAGCTTTAAGCCAGTCATTCATGTCTATGTAAAGGTTTGCTTTTGTTTCCCTAAGAGATAAATCATTTGGACTAAGCTCTATTAAATCATTAGTAATTGCCAGAGCTTTTTCAAATTCATTATTCTTTTCCAGCAATTCAATCAGAACTTTATTTATACTCAACTCTGAAGGATACAACTCCTTCATTTTTTCAGTAACATTTATAGCTTCTTTTAGATTATTTGTCTTTTCATAAAGACCGGCTAAACGTACAAGCACATCCCAGATCAATCCATCGTTGTCAATTATTTTCTTATATATGGAAATAGCAGTTAATGGTTTTGAATTTTCCAACAATTTAGCTAGTTTATAATTAGCATTCAGAGATAAGGAATCTTTTGAAGTCCAATACGCATATACGGCAATAGCGGAGTCTTTGTTGTTTTTGGCCAATAAAACATCTCCAAGTAAATCAAAATAATTCTCATTTGAAGAATCACTTTTTACGGCCTTGCCTATGTACCCAAGAGCTTCGTCATACAGCCCTAAAACGTAAGAATCTTTTGCTATACAATAATTTATTCCCGCATTAGGATCTAACGCCAGAGCCCATTTATACTCTAAAATAGCAGATTCATATTGGTCTTTTGCGTCCAGAATATTCCCATTAATAAAATGAGAAAGAGCAAGATTTTTCTTCTCCTCGTTAGTAAGCTGCTGTCTTTCTTTAGGTTTTTTAACAGCAATTCTCTCTGCAGTACATCCTGCAAACAAAAAGACCGCAATTAAAAAATATTTGAGATATTTTATCATAATTTTTTTTATTAGTATAAAAAATATATTATTAAAGCTCAATATTAACAAGGGAAAATGTATCTCGGAGGGGGTTTATTTAAATAATAGCTTTGGCTGTACTGCTCCTAATATTACTGTATGACCTCACCCCCCTTCTCCTTTCGCCTGCCCCTCCTAATGTCGGGTCCGGCTGGCGAGGGAGATTGTTTAAATACTGTTTAGCTACTCCAGAATGTCGACCTAATATTTTCTATTAGCAAATTTTTCTATACCTGTTTTTTATGGACACTATTAATGTATTGGCAGTTGCCTTTTTGATCCGATAACGGAAATGAATTTTAAAATTATCTCACAAATTTAGTCCCATAGTCTTTAAATAGCCACGGTGCTTTAGCCCGTGGATAAAAGAGTACCGATCCA
>JAUZPC010000167.1 GCA_030706105.1 Bacteroidota bacterium
GTAGCACCGATACTAAAGTTAAAAGGCAGAGTATAAGATCCTCCGACAAATACTTTTGAGAGGCCGCCCTCTCCTTCTAAAATAATGCCCGGTGCATCTGCCGTAGCTTTTGTTTGAACGGTTTTATAACCGACGTCAGTAACAGGGGCAAGTCCCAAAACAGCAGCGACCCCATAAGTTTGGGAAATTGGAAACGCAAATGTAAAACCATTAAACTGTGCATCGCCATAATAGCTAGACTGATTTTTATCAGATAAAAACATCGCATTGTAATTAAAGCCGACTTCAATTCTCACTTTGGACAATTTATTTAAAGATGCAGGATTGAGGGTACTGATAAAATCAGCATCTTCAATAGCAGCACCTAAACCTCCTAAAGCAACTCTTCTTGAAGAAAATGAAGATATAACATCGCCTAATCCGATTCTTGAATAAGGAGAACTACTTTGAGCTAAAACGGGCATAGAGACAAGTAAAAATAAAAAAACGGCAAAAAATCTTTTCTTCATAGTTAATTCTTCTTTGTATATTTAATTATAAGTTTAGGCCTAACTGACAGAGGAGCAGAGGATCCTTTGAATGCATACATATCTACGCTATTATATTTCAAATAAGGAGCCACAACAAAACCTAAATTAGTCCCTGAAGTAAACCATTCCTGTACTAATTTTGTAACATTTCCGGTATAAACAGTGTCATTTAAATACATAGTAACATAATTTGTAGAAACGGAATCATAATTTGTAGTATCACTAAGATTAAACAAATAAACGGCGGCAGACGATGTAGAGGAGTATCCTGTTTCTGAGAAATCAGGTTTAAGTGTCAATTCAGCATAGTTAATAATAGATTTAGTAGGGATTTTAGATAATACATCAAAGAAAATCCTGGATCTTAATTCCACACTGCCCTGAGCATATATATTTTGTGAATTAGCAGGAAGCTCGCCTTTCACTACAGCAACATCCTGATCGGGATAGAATGATAAAGTATCCTGATAAGAACCCTGCTTTTGAAAAACGACATGCAGATACGGCACATAAGTCAAAGTTGAAGTTAAAGCCTGGTAACCGAGTATTTTGGTTGAATTTGAAGTCGGCTTCAGATAAATTCCATAGTTTAATTTGCTGGAATCGCCTGCGGCCTGAGCCACCCATTCAGACACTAGAGAAGATGAAATGTCGAAAGTAGAGCTGGAGTCAGTTACCCCGTCATTTATTTTTAAATTTGAACTTACAACGTCTGAATAGTTTAGTTTAGGTAAGCTATCAGTAGTAAATCCGGATGAAGTCCAGTAGCTATTTACTTTATATGCATGATAATTTAAAACAGATGAAGATTTTCCAACAGTATAAGTATTGAAAAGTTCGACCCAGGCATTTTTTACATAGTAAGTACCATTATTGATACCAGTTTTAATTGAATCCGGTAAAGAAATCAAGAACTTGATCAAAGATGTGGCTTCAGTGTTGTCAGATTTACCAACAAACAAACGGGTCCCATCCACCATTGATTGTACTTTAAGTTTTGTCTCAGATTTCTGATAAATAGAATCTGAGCTAAGCTGTAAAGCATTTATATAATCAGCCGAAAGCAAATCAGAGCCAATGGTAGAAGGTGACTCACTGCAGCCGGTAAAAAATATGCCAATTAATAGGACAAATGAAAAATAAAAGCAAAAATTACGCAATTTTTTCTCCGGGAAAATCTTAAATAATGTAGTTACTCACTTCAATAATATTTGAAGTCGTAAAATTCGGAATTTTCTAATTATAAAGCAAAGCATAAATGCTAACATTATAAAAAAGTAGCCTAAATGGATGCTAGAAAAAGGAATAAAGGTCATAACGAAAAAAAAGCTTGCCAATTCCCCCTTACAAAAAAGGAAAAGAGAAGACAAGCCAAATTACAAATTTTCACCTTACAACCGTTCTAAATGAACTAATGAACAAAAATTATTCATCATTTAAAATGGTTTTATATAATTCAATATATTTCTTTGCTGAGTTTGTCCAGCTTAGATCCAACCTCATACCGGTTTTCATAATTCTAACCCAGGCTTTTCTGTCCGTAAAGATAGAAAGAGCCCTGTTTAACTCCTTAAGCAAAGCTGCAGAATCATAATTTTTAAATGAGAACCCATTTCCTTCGCCAGTTTTTTCATTGTATTTAACAATAACATCAGCAAGTCCACCAGTTTCTCTAACAACAGGTACACAGCCATAGTTTAAACTATAAAGCTGATTCAAACCGCATGGCTCATATCTTGAAGGCATCAAGAAAATATCAGATCCGGCCTCAATAAGGTGAGCTAATTCATCATTAAACCCAAGATAGCAAGCAAATTTGTCAGGGTAAGCCGCGCTCATTTTCTCAAAGAAATGATGATATTTCTGGTCACCAGTGCCAAGGAGAACAATCTGCAGATTTTGTTTCATCATTTCAGGAAAAATATCACTTATAAGGTCAAATCCTTTGGCATCAAGTAATAATGAAATAATGCCAATAACGGGTGTTGTTTCATTAAATTGTAAATTAAACTTCTCACAAAGTGCTTTTTTATTTTCAAGTTTGCCGTCTAAATCTTTGGAATGATAGTTAAATGGAATTTTCTGGTCAATTTCGGGATTCCAGGTTCTGGTGTCAATTCCGTTAAGAATTCCGTATAAATCATTTTTACGTTTACTTAAAACCTGTTTAAGTCCGGCGCTCAACTCTTCATCAGTCCTTATTTCATTGGCATAATTCTCACTAACAGTATTTATAACATCTGAGAAAATTAGTCCGCTTTTCATAAAATTGATTTTATTGTAGATTTCAATTCCTTTTTCAGAATTAAATTCTTCCGGTAAGCCTGTCTTGCCAAAGGCAGATTTAGGAAATTCCCCCTGAAAAGCCAGATTATGAATAGTAAACAGAGTTTTAAACTTTCCGAAAGTCTCATCATTTTTGTATAAAGTCTTCAGGTAAGCTGGAAGCATGCCAGTCTGCCAATCATTACAATGAATGATATCAGGGACCCATCCCAACCTGTTAACAAGCTCAAAAACAGATCTGCTTAGGAGGATAAATCTCTCATCGTTGTCTTTATAGTCTTTACCTGTTTGAGGATCGACATAAAGGCTATTCCGGGATCCGAAATATTCATCCTGCGCTAAAAAGTATATTTGAACTCGAACCTTCTGGCCAGGCAAGAAACTGGATTTAATAGAATAAGTTACCTGTTTATCGCCGATATTAACAGTAATATCCTTAAGACGTACAACATCATGGATTCTGTATTTTCTGGTATCAATAGCTCCATATTTGGGGCATAATATTCTTACTTCGTGCCCCAATTCAGTTAGAACTTGTGGTAAAGCTGAAGAAACGTCGGCCAAACCGCCTGTCTTGACAAAAGGAACAACTTCTGAAGAAATAAAGAGGATTTTTAATTTTCTGGCAGCCATTTTATATAAATAATTTTATTCAATCCTCAAATTTACAAAAATTATAACCCATTACAAATGCTGAATTTGAGTAACCCTTAAACGTTTAAGTAAATTGGCCATTTATTGTCAATTAATTACTTAAATCATTCCTTCATATCGTTTTAAAAACTCTCTGCTTTTACTATATTTATAGTGAGTTAAAGAGTGCAGGAACGTAAGTTTTGTGTGAAAATGTATTCGATACCATTTTCGTAAACTTCTTTCCGGCTATTCCTCCAGCATACAGAGACTGGTAAAATTATAAACAAATAATGAGTCTATATAAGACCGGATCCCCTATATCCCCTTAAGAAGGGGGACACTGCATATTCACACAGTCTCTACAATATTAGATAAGTTTTAACAACAATTCAGCTTTTGCGAATAGCTCTTCCAAAGTACCGTCATTTTGGAAAGTAAAATCAGAGGCACCTTTTTTTTCTGATTCTAATATCTGGTTGTTATCCCTCTTTTCAATATCCGCTAAATCCAATTGTTTTGATTTTCTTGCAAACCTTTTTTCTTTGTCAGCAGCAATAAGTACAATTAGATCAAACATTTCCTCCATTTCAGCTTCAAAGAGAAGTGCCGCTTCAACAAATACTTTATCGTTTGAGACGAATAACTCCTCTATCCTTTTTTCAATTTCGGCTATTACTGCCGGATGGATAATTGAATTTATTAACACGACTTTTTCCGGATCAGAAAAGACTGTTTCAGCAAGGAATTTTTTGTCCGGGGCTCCGTTTGAAAAACTTTCCGGACCAAAAGCTTTAATTACTTCAGCCTGAACTTCCTTATCGGAAGCAAGAATATTCTTTGCAAGCTCATCAGCTTCAATAACGGGGTATCCTTTACCAGCAATATATTTGCAGAATTCAGTTTTACCGGATCCTATGTTTCCGGTGATGCCAATCTTAGTTTTTTTTGATTTCACGAAATAGCCTTATAGTTATTACAAAAGAATATCAAGTTTCCCCCATTGAGGAATAACCTTTTTTACAGGCTTCAAAGTTATTATAAATTTAATAAAATTCAAAAAGATCCTTTCCCCTTATTTATTTCAGTCAAATTATTTATTTTTATATTTTACAAATTACCTCTTTAATAATGAACCATTTTGAAGCGTTAAAAAAATATTTCGGATATGATGATTTCAGGAACGGACAGTTAGAAATAATTGAAGATATCAGTTCAGGAAAAAATGTTGTTGCCGTACTACCGACCGGAGCAGGCAAATCTTTATGCTATCAGCTCCCTGCCCTGACCGCAGATGGATTTTCAATTGTAATTTCTCCTCTGATTGCATTAATGAAGGATCAGGTTGACGCTTTAATTTCTAATGGGATATCTGCCGCATTTATCAACAGCACCATGTCCATGGGTGAAGCTGAAAATGTTTTTGCAGACATAAGATACGGGAAAATTAAACTTTTATATGTTGCCCCTGAAAGGCTTGAGAGCATATCATTTGCTGAGAAAATTAAAGACTTAAACCCGAATTTCTTATTTGTGGACGAAGCACATTGTATAAGTGAATGGGGACATAACTTCAGGCCCAGCTATACAAAGCTCAAAGAATTCCTAAAATTTACAGGTATCAAAAAAGTATCAGCTTTTACTGCAACAGCCACAAAAGAGGTAATAAATGACATCATTTTACAGCTTGAGCTTAAAAATGCTACAGTTGTTGTAAAGGGATTTGAGCGGAGCAATCTAAATCTTAATGTTATCTGTTCAAAAAGAAAAAATGAACTCTGCCTCAATCTAATTTCAAAACAGGGTACGCCGGCTATTATTTACACTTCCTCACGAAACAGAGCAGAAGAGGTTGCTCAGTTTTTACAGTTAAATAAAATTAATTGCGCTTATTACCATGCCGGTATGCAGTCAATAGAGAGAAAGAAAGTACAGGAAGGATTTATTTCAGGCAATATTCCTGTAATAGCTGCCACAAATGCATTCGGAATGGGAATTGATAAAAGCGATATCCGGCTTATAATACACTACAACACCCCGGGTTCTGTAGAAAACTATTATCAGGAAATAGGGCGTGCCGGCAGAGATGGAAAAGAATCTTACGCATATTTAATTCATGATGATTCAGATGTTTTAATTCAACAGTTCTTTTTATCGACATCACATCCGGACAAGGAGCTTATTTGCGGCATATATGACGCTATTTGCAACTATGGCAAGGTTGCCATTAATAATCTCCCTGATTTTGAGATTGCATTAAATTTGGATTTTATCTCCAACTTTGTCAGGAAGAAAATCAGCAAAGGTATGCTTAATGCTGCGTTGAAAATTCTTGAGAATGCAGGATATTTGAAAGTCCTTTCGGCATTTAACAGAAAAACAACTGTTAAAATTCCGGTAAATAAGGATGTACTTAAGAAATTTATAAAGCAGACAAAGAACAATAAAGTAAAAGAGCTTTTACTGATTTTACTAAGGGAAAACGGCGGTTTATTGTTCAGTGAAAATGTTCCTATTTCATTTTCTTACCTTTCACAAAATACCGGAATTATTGAGCAGGAAATAGACGAAATATTTGTAAATCTTGATGGCATGGGTATAGTAAACTATAAGCAAATATCTGCAAAAGAGCAGGTAGTCTTAACAGCGCACAGAGTAGAGGGTTTAAAACTTAAATTAGATTATAAGCGAATTGCCGATAACTATATCCGAATGTCCAGGAAAATTGAGTCAATGGTTGATTTCGTTTATACTTCCCAATGCCGGTTTAAGTATATACTAAATTACTTTGGAGAAAACGTTTCAAATTATTCGTGCGGTAAATGTGATAAGTGCCTAGCGGGAAGTCCCGAAATTATTTCTGAACAGGCAGATACTTTTGTTAAAGAGAAACTTTTAATCTCATTAAATATTATAGACAATCCGGTTGCTGAAAATGTTTTAATAAATATTCTACTGGGTAAATCAAAAGCGGCTGATTATAATACATTAGAGACATACGGTTCCTGCCTCAATTTTGACAAAGGCAGTCTGCGGCAAATGCTGTTAAGTTTAGTTGACAATAATTATATTCA
>JAUZPC010000168.1 GCA_030706105.1 Bacteroidota bacterium
CTTTTTAAGTCCTTTTAATATTTTGTTTTCCGGAACCCATTTAATAGCAAATTGACAACTTAATCTCAAATTACAATTTGATTTTTTAATATACAATAGATTTTAATAATTTTTTTATTCTTTTTTAAATATATAGACAAGCAAAGATATTTTAATTGAAACCTTACAATTATAATTGGACATACACCGGGCGTACGGCATAACGATTACTCATTATTTATTATTCCTATGTATCATTCTACGAACATATCACCTTTTCAGTTGCTGTTCATTTAAGTTCATTTTACAACTAAGAATTGAAATAGACATAGAAATTTTGTAATTGGATGTTTTATGCGGTAGTGAAAAATAAGCATGTAAAAAAGCTCTGTAGGAGCGACATGTTAGTAGAAATGATAATGATATATAAACGGGCTCCATGGGAGCGGCATATAAGAGAAGAACGGATCCGGGTTTTTTTATCGGTTATGCGAATAAAATAATAGGGCAACATATCGCTCCTACAGAGCTCTTTAAGCTTCCTTTCGCTTCAAATAGCTACTAATATGCCGCCCGTACCGGGCTCTATCTCCTTTAGGCTGATCGCTCATAATGCACTTTCTCCTTTTAGTGTACTTATCACTTTCTCCCCTTCGTGCAACAGCCACCTTTTTCAAAATGTTTTATGTGCTGAACCAGATCTATAGCAATTTATCAAGTTATTGAATTTTTAAGGATTGATTATATATAATATGGCAATGACATATAGGACTACGTATTTACGGAGCTATATATGGCAAAAATATTCTTCCTAAAACAACTGTTTTGTTTGTATTTGTGGGATTTATAATACGTATTATCTGGCGTAGTTAAGGTTCAATTAGATTTACTTACCGGCATAACACGGATAAAACCATTAGCGGTTCTATTATAACAGGACGTAAAAAATCCCATTAGCTTTACAAATGCTTTATTCTTTGTAAAACTAATGGGATGAAGAAGAATCCGGCTATTTTATAGACAGCACCTAATTAATTAGGGTGCGGTGCCGGAGTAATATGCTCTTTAAAATAAAATACTGCAAAAAGTAATATAGTTAATGAAAAGAAGGAGCCTGTCCAAAATGGCAGCTGATAACCTAAATGCTGAAAAGTAAAGCCTCCCCATAAGGGACCTAAAACTCTTGCAATTGCTGAAAATGACTGATTAAGCCCGAGAATTACCCCCTGCTCTTTTTGATTGCTGTTTTTAGAAACCATCCCAAGAATTACAGGCTGCAAACTGCCTGTACCAAGGGTTAGAATAGCAACAAAAATTCCAAGCTGAGTAAAGTTAGTCCCAACCGGCAGCAGTGCAAAACCTACCACCATGCAGAAAGAGCCAAGAGTTATAACTTTCCTATCGCTGACATATTTAGACGCAAAAGTAAGAGCCCCCTGAACAAATGCAGAGGTAAGCCCAATTATTGCATAAGCCATTCCATTCTGCAAATCAGTAAAGTTATAATGCTGCTTGCCAAGCAGTGCAAAAGTTCCAAACATGTTAGCATTAGAAAAAGTAAGAATAAAAAACATAATAACCGACAGGCCTAAGCTTTTATCTAAGAATAATTTTTTAAAAGCTCCAAAGTCAAATAGTCTTTTTTCCCCAAGCATATCAAGATTTCTTTTTCCTTTAGGAAGTGACTCCGGAAGCATAATTAACGTAACAATAAAAGCAGAGAAGGAAAATCCGGCACTTACAAAACCGGTAAGGGAATATCCGCCTATATGTGCAAGTACTCCACCCGTTAATGGACCAAAAACAAAACCCAATGCAAAAGCAGCTCCAATTACACTCATTCCCTTAGATCTGTTTTGAGGTGTAGTTACGTCGGCAATATAAGCCTGAGCAACACCTATGCTGCTGCCCCCCAAGCCGGAAACGAAACGTGAAAGAAGCAGAACATAGTAATTTTTAGTATAAGCAAATATTACATAACCGAGAGCGTTTAACAGCAAACAATAAATAATTATAGATCGCCTGCCGTATTTGTCAGAGAGGCGGCCAAAAATAGGATTAAACAGGAACTGAGTTAATGAGTAAACGGCAACTGCTATACCAACTGCCGTTTCATCTACGTGCAGAGAAATTTTTGCAAAATTAGGCAACAGAGGAATTAATATTCCAAAGCCTAAAAGGTCAATAAAAACTGTTAAAAAAATCAGGAACAACGATACTTTTGTACTTTTCACAAACTTTCCTAAGTTGAACAATAATGGATAAAATATATAATTTAGGCCATTCCCCGGTAACAGAAACGGATTATGACCGAATGTATAACTAGTGTAATTAAGGCACTATATAAAAACGGCTGGTGTTTATTTAATTTTACTGGATCTTATCAAGCTCCCTGCAAATTTCATCTGCAAACTTACCTGTAGATACATAATTTTCGGGATTGAGATCCTTTGTAACAACATCACCTTTTTCAATAACATTTGACAGAGCTTTTTCGATATTTATGGCTGCCTGAAACTCACCGATATATTCAAGCATCATTACAGATGCCAGAATAATTGCCGATGGATTAGCAATATCCAAACCTGCAATATCCGGAGCAGAGCCATGCACGGCTTCAAAAATTCCGATATCATCGCCAATATTTGCACCGGGAGACATCCCCAATCCGCCGACCAACCCGGAGGCAAGATCTGAAAGAATATCACCAAACAGATTGGTTGTAACGATAACGTCAAACTGGTTAGGGCTCATTACCATCTGCATCGCCATATTATCAACTATTTTTTCATCAAATATTATCTCAGGATAATCTTTTGATATGGCTTTTGCAACATCAAGAAAAAGTCCACCGGTATATTTTAGTATGTTAGCTTTATGAACTACAGTAACTTTTTTTCTGTTGAATTTCCTTGCATACTCATAAGCATACTTAATTATGCGTTCAGAACCTTTTTTTGTAATAATGCCTATAGTTTCTGCTGCTGAATGGCTGCTATCAATATAATGCTCAATGCCGGCATAAAACTCTTCCAGATTTTCCCTAAAAATCATAAGGTTTATGTTATCATAATGGATATTCTTTAACCCCTTATACGTTTTAGCAGGCCTCTGATTAACATACAACTCGAACTCTTTTCTAAGAGCAACATTTACACTTCTGAATCCCTTTCCAATGGGGGTAGTAAGGGGGCCTTTAAGTGCAACCTTATTTCTTTCAATGGACTCAATAGTTTCCTGCGGTAAGGGATCCTTATATTTATCCAGCGCAGTAAGCCCGGCATCCATAATTTCCCAATTTATTTTTACCCCTGCATGCTCAAGAACCCTGACAGCAACTTTGGAAATTTCCGGGCCGATTCCGTCACCCGGTATAAGCGTTATTATTCTGTTCAAAATATTTTCCTTAATTTGCTTTTTTTAGATTACAATTATATGAAAAAAGGAATAAAGATGATTACGCATAAGCTCATATGTGTGAATTTTAGCAAATAATTTAATGGGAGATTTTGGATATGGAACTAAGTGAGCAAGATGTGAAATAAGAGGTTAGGAATAAAAGACGCCGTGATGAATTAACAATTAGAAATTTTTAAGCGGACACATGAAACGAATTTTACATAATTAATTTACTTTTAGACCAGGCAGCCGGAATTTATCAATCTAATAATATTAGATATATTGAAATTCCGGCAGCAAGGCTGTGTTATTTTATGTTGGAGGAGACGAAATCTATTTATAAGTTTTGAGATAGAGGAGACAAACTGGAAATAGTGTCCTTTTCTTCTGTTTTATTTGTTTTTGAGTTGTTATAATTCTTTATGTGCCTTAGAACATTGTTTACTATACCTGAGCTGACTTCATCAACCAGTAAAGTACCGCCAAAAGTTATTGATGAAGCAGAAAATAACATTCCTCTGGTCTTACCAAATTCACGTATAATCATATCAGCTCCGCCATTATTCTTGTTTGTACCCTTGGCTATCAGCTTTATGTCTTTTGGTGCCGAGGGACTAATTTTATCGGTTTCCCATCCCGAGCCGCCATTTCCATTTAACTGAGTGAGCATACCAGGTTTAACAGGGTTAAAATCATCTCCTTCCGCCCCGCCGGATGGATTGTTTAAACTTTGTTTACCAAACTCATTGTTCTCCGGAATATTCAAACCTTTAAATGTCCAGTGCTTTGAGTTTAAAATTGTGTATGGCGAACAATTTCCGTAACCGCGCATATCAAATCTTACACCTATTACCTGAGTTTCATCCCCGGCAGATTTTTCATATCTAAGACTTACACAGCGGATATTATTACCCCCCTGCTTAAATGTTATTTCCCTATATATTGAATTTCCTGATAAATTTAGAATTGATCCCCCATTGTTATTAAAAGTTTCAAGTCCGGCAAACATTTCCCGGCTCCAATATTCACAATGGGTATTTAGGATTATTGCATTATAATTTAAGAGCAAATCAGGGTTGTTATGAAGTTCATTCCCCGAAACTATATCATAACTAAATTTTTCTCTTTCAAGCCATGCAAGAACCCGCCATTCACCGGCAGTTAAGTGACTTGTAAAAGGGGTATATGGATCATCATCAATTACCGAACAATTAGGATGGGGCCTATTTACACCAAGTTCTTTGAACTGCCAGGCATTCGGGTGATCTTTTTCCGTTACGACAATATTATTGCCGAGCATTTCTTTTATTTTTGCCCGCAGACCTTCCGGAATGGTTTTAACCCCCATAATATATATACGGTCTTTTAATGAAAGCCTGGCTTCATCCTCAAAGTTTCTGTAACGGCTTCTACCGCCCCATACATTGTACGTCTGCCAGTTATTTGTGCTGGCCAAAACAAGAAGCCTTGTCTTTTTTCCATATTCTGAAGGAGGTGTTGAGACAAGGAACGAAAGTCTGTAACTTTCTTTGGATTCAACGGACTGGATATCCAGACTGTAGATTCCGGGTTCAATAAATGTTGGTAATTTATAAGAAAATGATTTTTCCCACCCTAAGCCTTCTTTTACAAACTTTGAGTCCGGCAGTGTTTGAAGTTGAGACGTGAAAGTGCCAAGATTTAATATAGATGATGTTTTGATCCCATGGCGGATAAGGGTTGCTTTATAATTTACAGGGGAATTTATGTAAACATCTATATCTTCTCCCGGATTAAACCACAGTTTGGGCTGATAGCCTATTATTTTATTTTCAAGCAGTCGTATAAAATTATCGTCGGAATTAGTATTTGTGATTCGTTTAAGGATGTAACCTGCCAATTCAAATGAAATTGTATTGATTGGAGTTTCGGCTTCTACTTTATATTCGCCCTGTTTGCCGGAGATACTTTCAGCCAAAATATTCCCGTTTACGTCTAATGCTTTTACCCTTACCCCTGTTAAGGAGCGACAAAGATACCCGGATTTAATAACGCCTTTATGATAATACTTTTGCATTTTGTTCCTTCCCAAGAATTTCACCTAATATATTTAAATATTTTTCTCTGACACTATTTGCACTGAATATGCTGAATGCTTTCTTATTGCTAAGTTCCTTGATAGCTCTCCTATAAACAGCATTATTTTGGATTAGCTGTTCTAAACCATTTTTAATGGAATCAATTGAAAAAGGGTCAACCCCTACGCCACAATCATTGAATACACCTTCAAAGCCGATTACTCCTTTTGAATACATGATCGGTGTTCCGTTTAACAATGCTTCTGCATAAACCATTCCGAATGACTCCCTTTTACTTGGCATAACCATTGCTAAAGCTTTAGCATAATATGGATCAATATTTGTATTATCAATGGCGCCTAAAAACTCAACCCTGCCGTTCAGGCCAAGATCATCAACCCATTTTTTAATGGCAGGCATGTACTTACCTTTACCAATTATCTTTAGTTTAACTTTTTTATCTTTAATTTGGCTAAAAGCCGGAAGCAGCCTTTTTATATTTTTAATTTTAACATAATCTTTAGACATCCTTGCAATAGTCAGGAAATAATTTTCGGACTCATAAGAAACATCGGATATTTTTCTTTCAACTATGTTAGGAAGGAATACTATTTTGCTTTTTATGTGCCGGTCAAAAAAATCTTCTCCTGTTACTTCTTTTAAAAATTTAATCATGCAAGGGACTAAGTGAATTATCTTAGATGAATACATTAATACTTTTTTATATTTAGGAATTAAATCCGGCCGATATTTCATTACGGCAATATCACTCTGCCTGATGGTAAGAAATAGGGAGACATTAGCCCGCAATGCAAGTTTATAGCCCACAACTCCGTCAAAGCTTAATTTATGTGCATGAACAAGATCATATTTCTTATTTCCCAATTGCTCAACTGCTTTATTATAAGTTCGCTGCAAATGCTTCATCAGAAACAGGCCATAAGGAAGGCCGAAGACATTTAGCTCCATTCTATTCCCAATGATATTACATTTCTCTTCTTTAAATTTAGGAACGCGGACAACGTCAATAATTATA
>JAUZPC010000169.1 GCA_030706105.1 Bacteroidota bacterium
GACCCTTCCGAAGAAGTGAATCTGCTTAATTATGTAAAGGATCATACTAACATAAAAGTTAAAGCTGTATATACTCCTGTGGATATTTCAACTGATGAGATTTTTTCTTTTTCTTTTATATATGTTACCGGGCATGGAAATATTGTTTTAAGTGATGATGAAGCCGACAGGTTAAGGCGATATGTTGAGAAGGGCGGATTCCTTTATATCGACGATGATTATGGATTTGATGCACCAATCAGAAGGGAAATGAAAAAAGTTTTTCCGGATAAGGAATTTGTTGAGCTTCCTTTCAGTCATAAAATTTATCATATAGTCTATGACTTTAATGCGGGACCTCCTAAAACCCATGAGCACGATGGTAAACCGCCTCAGGGATTTGGAATATTTATAGGTGAAAGATTAGGTGTTTATTATACTTATGAATCAAATCCAAGCGACGGCTGGGCTGATCCTGATGTACATAATGATCCTCCCGGGAAAAGAGATGAAGCTCTTAAGTTCGGGGTTAATATAGTTGTTTATTCGTTATCAAATTAAGAAATTATATAAATGAGCAGTGATTCCAAATATTATAAAGAGATTGAAAGCAGACTTAAAAAAGCAGGTAATAAAGAGAATTTATTAAATGCAGCTTTCGGTATTCAATATGCTCTATATTTAAGTGCAGGAATATTTCTGGTCTTCTCTTTTGCGGAATTAGTCGGTTATTTAAGTGTATTGGTTAAAACAATTCTTTTCTTTTTATTCTTAATTGCTTCAATGGGCTCATTTGGTTATTACTTTTTTATTCCGCTGCTAAAACATTATAATCTTTTTGGGCATGTTGATGTTTTTAAAACTGCACGTACAGCCGGAGGTTTTTTCCCCATCATAAAAGACGATTTGTTAAATGCATTACAATTAGTCTCAGGTAAAGCGGATACTAATATGTATTCTGTTTCCCTTATTGATGCTGCTTTTAAAAACGTCTATAATAAAACAAAAGATTTGAACTTTGATTCGATAGTAACATTTAATAAAGCAAAAAAAATGTTTTTGAGGATAACCCTTCCCGGCATGGTAGTGCTGTCCTTTTTATTCATGCTTACTCCTCTAAACAGTGCAGCGGGCAGGTTAATTGATTTTAATAAAAGATATCTGCCTCCTCAAAAGTTTTATTTTGAGGTCGAACCGGGGAATGCAAAGGTCACCAAAGGGAATGACATAATTATTAAAGTTAAAATTAAAGGCATAATGCCTGATGAAGTTTATTTAGCAGTAAAAGATTTTGACCAGCCTGAATTCAGGAAAACAAAGATAGAACAAGATTCGACCGGTAATTTTGTTTTCCATACAAGTTCAGTCCAAAACTCTTTTAAATACTTTGCCGCTGCTGAAGATATAAGCAGTGACGAATATACAATTGAAGTAGTTGACTTTCCGGCAATAAAGAGTTTTGAGGTTAATGTTGTGTCTCCATCATACTCAGGAATACCCGCTGTTAAGCAGCCGGATAACGGAAACGTAACCGCCCTGCTTGGAAGTTCAGTGCAGGTTAGCATTTCTTCAACCAAGGACTTAAAAAACGCTTATGTACTTTTTGCCGATACAACAAAAAGTAATTTAAGTGTGTCTGGTAAAAATGTTACCGGAAGCTTTAAGGTTACCGGGGATAACAGCTATAAAGTTATTATTACGGATATAAACAACAACCAAAATTTATCGCCCATAACCTATAATATTAAAGCGCTTTATGATTCACCCCCCGCTATTGAATTAATTCAGCCGGTTAAAAATGTTGATCTGGCAAATGATAACCGGTTGCCTGTACTTGTTAAGATCAGTGATGACTATGGATTTTCAAAGCTTCAGATTAAATATAAGGTTATCTATCAGGGTAAAGAATCAACCCCGGTAAACGGAGCGGTTGATATTCCGTTCAACCATTCTCAGAAAGATGCCGAAGTAAATTATATATGGAATCTAACTTCACTGCACATAGGTCCCGCCGATGCTGTTGAAGCATATGTTGAAGTGCTTGATAATGATTTTGTCAGCGGGCCAAAGTCTGCAAAAACTTCTTCATTTTCAATTAGAATACCTTCGCTTGAAGAGCTGCTTTCAAAGGCAGATAATACTCAGATGAATGCCCAGCAGAATCTAAAAGAGGTAATGAAGGAATCTGAAGAACTAAAGAAAAATATAGAAAAAACTGAACAGGAGCTTAAGCAGGATAAAAAAGATATAACATGGCAGGAGAAAGAAAAAGTTCAGAATACCATTGACAAGTTTAAACAACTTCAGAATAAAACTGAGAAAGCCTCTCAAGATCTTCAGAAGATGCAGGAAGATTTGCAAAAGAATAATCTTTTGTCAAAAGAAACATTACAGAAGTACATGGAGCTGCAGGATCTTCTTCATAACCTTTCCAGTGAAGAGATGAAAAAGGTAATGGACAGGCTGCAGAATGCTCTGCAAAAAATGGACAGGCAGATGACTCAGGATGCTCTTAAAAATATGAAGCTTGACGAGGAAGTTTTTAAGAAAAGCATTGAACGTACATTAAATTTGCTAAAACGCGTGCAGGTTGAGCAGAAACTTGATGAAATGTCCAAACGTACAGAGGAAATTACTAAAAGGCAAAATCAGATTCAAAATGAAACCAAGAATAAAGATTTGGCAAATAAAAATAATGCGGACAACTTAAGTAAAGAACAGAAAGACTTAACAGAAGACATTAAAAAGCTCCAGCAGGAAATGAAAGAGCTTCAGGAGAAAATGAAACAGCTTGATGATATGCCTAAAGAGAATATGGAGAAAATGAATGAGGAGCTTGAAAAACAAAACAATGACGAACTTTCCAAAGAGACTGAAAAGCAATTGATGCAAAATCAAAAGCAGCAGGCAATGCAGAACCAAATGAAAATTGCTCAAAATATGCAGAAGATGAAACAAAGCATACAGCAGATGCAAAGTCAAATGGCACAGCAAAATCAAGTGCAGTCCTTTAAAAATATGATGAAGATTTTAGATAATTTAGTCTCGTTATCCAAGGATCAGGAAAAACTTAAAAGCGAAAGCCGTCAGCTTGATTTCAACTCCTCAGAGTTTAACAAAGAAGCTGAGAAACAGAGCAAGATTGGGGACAATCTGGATAAAATATTAAAGCAGATGAATGACCTTGCCCAAAAATCATTTGCGGTTACTCCCGATATGGGGAAAGCATTAGGTGATGCGAAGCGAAGCATGGACATGGCTCAGCAGGATTTGCAGGGCCGCAACGGAATGCAGGCCTTTAATGACCAGGGCAATGCAATGTCCTCATTAAATAAGGCTGCCACTTCTATGAAAAATTCAATGGAATCAATGATGAAGCCGGGCGGACAGGGAAGCAGCGGGATGATGTCACTAATGCAGCAGCTTGGGCAAATGACTCAGCAGCAAATGCAGTTAAACAACATGACTCAGCAATTAAGCCAAAAAGGCGGCCAGCTTACACCCCAGCAGCAGGGTGAACTCCAAAGGCTTGCACAACAGCAGGAGCTTATAAAAAAATCAATGGAACAGTTGAACAAGGAAGCGCAGCAGCAAGGGCAGAGTAAAAAGCTCCCGGGTACGGAAAGTCTGCCTAAGCAGATGGAAGAAATTGTTTCTGATATGAATGCTCAGAAATTGGATAATAATCTTATTCAAAAACAGGAAAGAATACTGTCAAGAATGCTGGATGCGCAAAAATCAATAAATGAAAGAGATTATGAAAAGAACCGCGAGAGTTTTACGGGGCATGATTTTCAACGAACATCTCCGGGACAGTTGAACCTGAAATCGCAAGATCAGCAGAATAAGCTAAGAGATGAATTGAACAGAGCCTCGCAGGAAGGTTATAACAAAGATTACGAAAACCTTATCAGAAGATATTTTGAAATGTTACAGAAAAAATAAGATACAGCCTGAAACAACATTAAGGAAAAAATAGGGAAAGTAAATTGGAAAAAATAGCAGATCCGCGCATGCACTCAGCAGAGCATATATTAAACCAGACAATGGTTAGAATGTTTGATAAAGGGCGTTCGTTCAGCGCCCATATTGAAAAGAAAAAATCCAAATGCGATTATAAGAATTTCAACAGAAATTTAACTCCTGAGGAAGTGGCAGAATTGGAGCAGCGGGTTAATGAGGCAATAAAAAGTCATTATGAAGTTTATGAAGAATTTATGCCGCGCGCTGAAGCAGGAAAAATATTCAGCCTGCACCGCCTGCCTGAAGAAACCGGGGATGTCCTAAGGGTTATAAAAATTGGTAATTATGATCAGTGTTTATGCAGCGGTGTGCATGTAAAGAACACTTCAGAGATCGGTGAGTTTAAAATAGTTTCTACATCTTTTGAAAACGAGATACTAAGGATACGATTCAAAATAATGGATACAAACTGATATTGCAGAAAATTGGCGGGCATCTGTAAAGTCGTAACAGGAGGACTCTCCCTAAATCCTCGCCATACGGCGGGCATGCCCTCCCTTGGGAAGGGAGGGCCTATGAAGGGTGTTATAATAATCAAAAACTGTTTTGTGAACATTGGCTTCTAAGTCAGTCTGCTAATTGACTAATTAGAAATAAACTCCTAAACCGATTCTTATGTCTGAATATTCAGCATACCAATTTTTTATTGTAGAGTTTGACCAGTATTGCAAGCCATCAGAATGATGGCTAAAGTGTTTACTTTCAGACCATCTTTTGCCCCCATTTATTTGGGACTCAGCAAAAAGCGAAATATGTTTTGCCAGTTCTGTTTCAACACCTATTAAGGCGGAGAGCCCAAATGAGTAACTGCTTATCTTCTGTATATCTGATGAACTACCAGTATTAAAATTATAGGTGCCATCGGTTGTATTCTTATTATATAGATAGTTTATAAAAGCGCCTCCCCCTGCATACATTTTTGCATAATTCGTTGATAAAAAATATACATATACCTGTGGTGTCAGGGTAATACTTAAATTTCTGCCAATGGACTTTTGTTCAGTTCTATAAGAGTATCCTGTATTTTCACCTAAAACATCGCCGTAATGTGCACCAAAATCTAAATTTATTCTGTAATTTAATATCCCTTTAGAGGGGAACTTATAAGAAACGGCATAACCGTTAATTATGTAAAATTGCAATGCCTGCCGTCCGCCGGTTGAAACTTCCTGTGAGTATATAAAACAGGTAGTCATACATAAAATAAAAAGTGATATAATTGTCTTTTTCATTTAAATCTCAATAAAATTTTTAAAATAATAATTCAGGTATTGAGCATGAGCATATATTGATGTGTTAAAAATATATGCTTATGCCCATCCTGATTGTTGAATAATTCACAAACCAACCATGGCCGGAAGAATTCTGCCATGATGGAACGTTTTCGGATTGTATGTTATCAACTTTATAGGAAGACCAGCTTTTTCCACCATACAATTGGGACTCAGCAAAAGCGGTGACATTCTTAGTAACTGCCACTTCTATTCCTAGCAAAGCAGATAGTCCGAAAGTATAGGAGATTTCTTTATAAACATTAATATAATTTGCAGTATCCATAATATTATGATAACCAGAACTACTAGTTTGTTTTGAATAATTGTAGCCTACAAAGATACCGCCGCCTGTATAAACATTAGCATACTCGGTAGTTAAAATATTTATGTATGCTTGCGGGGTTAGAGTAATCGAAATACTCCGGTTATTATCTGATTCCGACCTTAAGTAGCTTGCTTGAGTGTTCTCTTCTGTTTGATAACCGTAGTTTGCACTAAAGTCTAGGTTAATACGGTACTTCCAGATTCCTGTAGTAGGCAGTTTGTAGGAGACGGCATAACCGTTTACAAAATAAAACTGAAGACCACTGTGATTTTGGATTATGTCCTCCTGCGCAAATGCCTGACTGAAAATTAAACACAGAAACAGACAGGGGAAAATAATATGTTTCATTAAAGCCTCTATATTATTGGTTAAAAAACTTGTACACTAAAATATTATATAAACAACACAACCTATTAATAAATAGAAAATTATAAAATAAGTTAAATTAATTGCAAATTATTGTCAAGGCTTTTAATAAATATGTAAATTAGTTATTCTAAACATAATAATATATGTTATGCAAAGGAGGGAATGTAATATGAAACCATAATAAATTAAATAATGAGGTAAACAGAAAGATAATAACGTTTAACAAAATGCTTACCCTTCCATATCTATTTTGAAGGATAAGCATTTATTTTTAGATTAAAAAATGTCCGTCATTGCCCTATGGCTTTCTCAAGTTTTGCTTTTGAGATATTGAAGTCGGCTATGGATTGGATATAATTTGTATTTGCCTGCAGAAGAGATGTTTCCGCATCAAGCAAATCAGAATTTAATGCGAGCCCTTCCTTAAATTTATCGGCGGTTAAGCGGTAATTTTCCTCTGCCTGTTCTAC
>JAUZPC010000017.1 GCA_030706105.1 Bacteroidota bacterium
ATTACAAATCAGCTGCTCTACCAACTGAGCTATTCCAGCTTATAAACTTAAATCAAAAGAACCTGCTGATTATCCCGACGAGTCGGGACTGCTCTACCAACTGAGCTATTCCAGCTTATAAACTTAAATCAAAAAGAACCTGCTGATTATCCCGACAGACCGGGCGCTCAACAACCAAATTATTTCAGATAATTTTGATTAATTTAGTTTGTAAATTTAATATATTTTAATTTATTTTGCAACAGTTTTTCAATACATTTTGCATTATTTTTTACATTAAAATATATGGCATATTCATATTGTTTTGTCACTTCTTTTATTTATTTTTAAACTCATAAAAATTTTTTTGAAATATCATGAACCTAATTGAAAATAACTTTAAGAATTTCCTGCCTTTGAATAGAAAAGAAAGGTTTTTTACAGGTACTGTATTACCTCAGATTTTATGTTATAATAGTTTTAAATATATTGATAAATTTTTTAGCCTTATCCCGGGATTTCCTAAAAAAGTTAAGATTGATACCAGCTTAAAAAGTAATAATATTCAGTTCTTAACCGAATATAATTTGAAGGAATCTTATTGCGAAACTGAATCATTTATAAAGTATAACAATCTTCCGCAAACTAAAGATACTCCTGATTTAGTAATTCTTATTACTAAGCCGGAGCCAATATTAATTGTTTTGGAAGCAAAGATGTACGGTGTAGCAGATGTTACTTCATTAAACAACCAGATGAAGAATCAGGAAAGAAATATAATAACCTATATAACTTCAACTCTGGAAATTAAGAAGGAAAATGTTTATCACGCAGCTTTGATACCTAAGAAAATGATTCCTTCTTTTGAGTATTTTGAATATAAATATTTTTTCTGGGAAGATATTTTAGATGCTTTTGCTTCCCCATGCGGCAAAGAGTATTTTTATAATGTATTAAAAATTGCCCTCGATAATTATGACAGATTGGTTTCTCAAAAAAGCTACGCCGCTTATCCAAGAAATCCGGATACAAAAATGACCGGCGAGCAAATTGCTGAACTTTATTACGGCGGCAAGAATTTTTTGGTCGGCCGCAGCAAAGGCTTTCTTGGCGATTTTTTAAGGCAAGACAAGTTAACAGGCGGATGGAAAACATTTCCTTACGAAGTTAATTTTTCATCAGACACTGCTCCTAACAGTAATTGGTTTACAGCCAAACAATTTATAAATTTTATGACCGGCAGCAATACCCCAGCTAAAACTGATGAGCCGCCTGTTCCGTACACTTTTGGAGCTATTAAAGCAATAGAACCTAAAAACAATACTGCACAATATTACAAACAGCGCGTTAAGGAAGCATTAGAAGCCCATTTAAGCGCAAAAGAAGATCCGGCTTTATCTGACCCCTGGCATTTTAGCCATTTAGGAAAAGACTTCTTTTTAGATATTGCAGGTGTTACGTGTAAAATCAGGTCTTTTAACGTAGATTTGGAAACTGTTTACATTGGTGCTACCGGCGAACCTTACATTGAAAAAACAAAAGGCCGGAAAATTAATCCTACCTGGTATGCTGTTACTAAAGACGGACAGGAATATAAAGGCGGGCCAAGAGTTAAGGGTTTGTTTGAAATTGGCACATGGAAAAAAGCTAATTGCAAGAGTTTTAACTGGGAAGAAATAAAGGATTACTATTGCAAGAAAGCACCTTCCCCATCAGCCGGCAGCAGAGTAAACAGCTGGTAAAACTCAGATTCTAGATTTATAAAAAAAGCCTCCGATAGTTTTATTGGAGGCTTTTTTATTGCTACAACTGTTATTCAGCAGCCCAGTCAAATTCAAACTCTTCAGAGTGAATTTTAAACTGTACCATTTTCTGGCGTTCTTTTTTTATCAGCCGGAATTGTAATCTTTTATACGCAAACTGCTCGCCCTCATTCATGATCTTCCCGGTAAAATCAGCCACAAAACCTGCAACAGTATTGTATTCATCTGAAACCGGCAGATCATAATTAAAAGCAGAGTTAAAATCATCAATAGATACAGAACCCAAGACTAAAAATGCGCCTTCTTTTGTTTTTATAATATCTTGAGTATCGCTTGAATCGATGGAAGTAATATCGCCTACAATTTCGCCAATGATATCTTCCATAGTAATAAAACCTTCCGTGCCGCCGTATTCATCCATTACAATTGCCATTCTCTCTTTGTTTACGCGCATTTCTCTTAGCACTTCAGAGATTAGCTTGTATTCAGGGATAAAGTAAGCCGGCTTAATCAGTTCTTTTATTTTAATTTCTTTAGAAACATGAATTTCTTTAAGGTACTCTTTAACCCGCAGCACTCCTATTATATTATCCAACGAGCCCTCATAAACGGGAAGAATTGTATATGGAGTATTGAATATAACTGAAGTAATTTCTTCAATGGACTCTTCAATATCAATTGCAACCATTTCCGTACGGGGGCAAATAACTTCATTGGCCTTCAGGTCATTAAATTCAAATATATTTTCTATAATTTCCTGTTCAGTTTCGTTCAAAGCACCGGATTTAACTCCCTCAGAAATAATAATTCTTATTTCATCTTCAGAGAATCTTGTTTGCGTAAAGTTTGTTTTTTCCTTAAAAGGTTTCAATAAGAAATTGCTTGCCGAGTTTAGAACCTTTACCGGTATATTCAATATTTTTGCAAATAATAAAATAATTTTAACAGAGGATCTTCCAATTTGATCAGCATATTTAAAACCCATCCCTTTAGGTATCAACACTGTAAAAACAATAAGCAAAGGCAGTATTATAACCAGTGAAATGACAAATGTAATTATTGCCAGCCATTCCGGGGAAACTACTCCGGCAAACGTAGTTTTTGAAATAGTATAAATAAGGTGATAATTTAGTATTATAGCACTTGCTGAGAATATTGTTGATAAAATCTGAATAGTACCAAAGAAGCTGTCGGATATTTTTTGAATAGATTCAAAAGATTTAGCAATTTTGTCCCCTTTTTCTTTTAGCTCATCAATTTTTTGTGCACCAAAAGATGCAATGGCCATTTCAGCCGCTGACAAATAACCCGCTAAAAATATTGATAATATTATAAATATTATCTCATACGCATAATAGTCCATTATTTCTTCTAATTTTCCTTCAATTATTTTACATATTTTGATATTTTGAGTAAATAACCACTCAAAATACATTAACAAATATAGCACTTTCTTATAAACTTATTGTTAAGAATGAATAATATGTCACATAAACAGGTATACAGTTTATAATGGTAATAAAGTTTGTAAAGCGAAAAGCGAAGGAAATTGTTATTCCTTTTTGAATATTTTGTTTGCTTTGTTTTGTACTATATTTAAATATCAAACTATTTGATTTTTTATTAATATTTGCAAATAAGACATTATCTATTTTTATGAAACCAAAACAAATAAAGCTAATTGGACAAGAAGAACTTTTTATTAAATGGGACGATGGCAAGGAAAGCAAAATAAATCTAAAATTGCTGCGGGATGAATGCCCCTGTGCAGTTTGTAAAGGAGAGACCGTTTTGTTTAGAACTTATAAACCGCCCAAGTTAAAACTTTCATCTCCTGATGTTTATATTCTTAAAGAAATAAAACCTGTAGGTACTTATGCAATACAGCTATACTGGCAGGATAACCATAATACCGGAATTTACACCTGGGATGTTTTACAATCATTAGGTAATGCCGAAAATAACCAAAACTACGAGCCTTTAGTATGATTACAAAAAGTGAATTACAGCATTATGCTTCCCTTATAAAGAGAAAAGACAGAGAAATTGAAGGAAAATTTATTGTAGAAGGCCCGAAATCAATTGAAGAAGGGTTAGTGTCTCATTATTTCTGTGAGATTCTTTTCTGCACGCAAGATTTTTATGACAATGCCAAGGACTTTTTTAAAACCAACATGCAAAAGCTTAAGAATATTGAAGTGTTAAGCGATCAGGATTTTAATAAAGTTTCCAACACAGTTACCCCGCAAGGCGTACTTGGCATTTTCAAAAAGAAAGAGAAGAAACTGGAAATCGGGAAATTCAAACAAAATACAGTACTATACCTTGACTGTATTTCAGACCCCGGAAATCTTGGAACCATAATAAGAACTTGTGACTGGTTTAACTTTAACGAAATAATACTAAGTTATGGCTGCACAGACGCTTACAGTCCAAAATGCGTAAGAAGTTCTATGGGCTCAATATTTCATGTAAATGTTTATCCTAACCAGAATTTGAAAGTTATTCTGCCATTCCTGAAGCAAAGCCATTATAAAATAGTAAGCATGGATCTTAACGGAGAGAATTTTTATGAGCATTCCTTTGCGGGTAAATCATTAATTATTCTAAGTAATGAAGCAAACGGCCCTTCACAGGAAGTAATTGAGGTTAGAGAAAAGATTTTAACTATACCGAGGCTTGGTAAAGCAGAGTCGTTAAATGTTGCTACAGCAGGTACAATAGTATTAAGCAAAGCAGCAGAATTTACTTTAGATAACGAGGCTTAACTTATTCTACTTTAATACTGTTAGCCTTTCTTAATAAATTTTAATAATAGCATAATAAGCACATAAAAAAAAGCGGACTGCAAAGTCCGCCAATCTTATAATTTCCGGTTAGATCATTTAAAAGTAGTGTGCTTGAAAAACATTTTCTTAAAAGGATTTTTCACTTTTCTTGTATCATTTCTTTGTCTTCTCTCAACTGGATTCCGCTCTCTTGTAAGTTTTGTTCTAACCCTTTTAAACATTTTTTTAAGTTCCATATAATGCCTCGTTTATTAATAAAGAACGTTAAAAAATAAATACCCTATAATATATTTTAAGAAAAGTGTGAACTCAAGTGAATAAGCAGGAGATGTGAGTTAGGTGACTGCAAAAAAAAGGCAGGGCCTGTGCCCTGCCTTAAGAATAAACAAAATGCTTAATCTATTAATACATTCCGTCCATACCGCCCATACCTGGGTTTGGCATCATTGGAGCTGCTGATTCTTTTTCTTTCTTCTCATAAACTACAGCTTCGGTAGTTAACAATAAAGCAGAAACAGAAGAAGCATTTTCTAATGCAGTTCTGGTAACTTTAGTAGGATCAATAACGCCTGCTTTAATTAAGTTTTCATAAACTTCAGTAGCAGCGTTAAAGCCAAAGTCATCCTTACCATCTTTTACAGCATGCAGAACAACTGAACCTTCAAGGCCTGCGTTGCCAACGATTTGTCTTAATGGCTCTTCTAAAGCTTTCATAATGATTTGGATACCGATATTCTGGTCAGCATTTTCACCTTTCAGTTTAGTTAAAGCAGAAATAGCTCTAACAAAAGCAACACCGCCGCCAGGGACGATACCTTCTTCAACTGCTGCGCGTGTAGCATGCAATGCATCTTCAACACGAGCTTTCTTTTCTTTCATTTCGATTTCTGTAGAAGCACCAATTTTAATTACAGCAACACCACCAGAAAGTTTTGCAAGTCTTTCCTGTAATTTCTCTTTATCATAGTCAGAAGTTGATTTCTCAATCTGAGCTTTGATTTCATTGATTCTCTTCTTAATATCATCTGTAGAACCTGAGCCTTCAACGATGGTAGTGTTATCTTTGTCGATAACGATTTTTTTAGCTGTACCAAGATATTCAATAGTAGCGTTTTCTAATTTGAAACCGCGTTCTTCTGAGATAACCTGACCGCCTGTCAGCACTGCGATATCTTCTAACATAGCTTTTCTTCTATCACCAAAGCCAGGAGCCTTTACAGCAGCAATTTTGAGTGTGCCGCGGATTTTGTTAACAACTAAAGTAGCTAAAGCTTCACCCTCAAGATCTTCAGCAATTATTAACATAGATCTACCCTGCTGAGCAACTTTTTCCAATACAGGTAATAGATCTTTCATTGCAGAGATTTTTTTGTCATGGATAAGGATGAATGGATCTTCCAAAACAGTTTCCATAGATTCAGTATCAGTAACAAAATAAGGTGATAAGTAGCCACGGTCAAACTGCATACCTTCAACTACGTCCAAAGCAGTTTCAGTTCCTTTAGCTTCTTCAACTGTAATAACACCGTCTTTACCAACTTTTTCCATTGCGTCAGCAATAAGGGTACCGATAGATTTGTCATTATTAGCAGAGATAGAACCAACCTGTGCTATTTCGTTTCTGCCTTCAACATCTCTGCTGATAGTTTTAAGATACTCAATAACTTTAACAACTGCTAAATCAATACCTCTTTTAAGGTCCATTGGGTTAGCGCCTGCGGTAACGTTTTTAAGACCTTCTCTATAGATAGCCTGAGCAAGAACAGTAGCAGTAGTTGTACCGTCACCTGCAACATCACTGGTTTTAGAAGCAACTTCTCTAACCATCTGAGCGCCCATATTTTCAATTGGGTCTTCTAATTCTATTTCTTTAGCAACAGAAACACCATCTTTAGTAACAGTAGGTGCACCAAATTTCTTTTCAAGAATAACATTACGACCTTTAGGGCCCAATGTAACTTTAACAGCGTTAGCTAATTTATCCACACCTTTTTTAAGTTTAGTACGTGCATCGCTATCAAATTCAATTAATTTTGAAGCCATTTTAAATTTCTCCTATTTTTTAATTTCTAATATTAACCAATTATTGCAAAAATGTCGCTTTCGCGCATAATTAAATATTGTTTACCTTCAACAGTAACTTCTGTTCCACTGTATTTACCATATAACACTTTATCGCCGACTTTAACTTCTAAAGCCACTTTTTTACCATCATCAGCAACTTTACCAGGACCGGCTGCAACAACAGTACCTTCAATAGGTTTTTCTTTTGCTGTATCAGGCAAGTAAAGTCCACCCTTAGTTAGCTCATCAGCTTCTTTAGGTTCAATAATTACTCTATCTGCTAAAGGTTTTAAGTTAATTTTTGCCATTATTAATCCTCCTGAATTATTTTTTGACATTTAATTTATTATTTATTATTTAAATTTTATTAGCACTCTTTAATCGTGAGTGCTAAAATAATATACTTCCCTGTTTTTGTCAAGGTCATATGATGCAATTGCTAAAACCAATATTCAGGCTTCAGCCTTTCATTATTTACTTCGTATTCACATTATGAATTATCCATTTTCCATTGTTTGTTGTTAATTTTCTGTTTTCACATTTTTAGCTATAATATTTTTCTTTATCCTGAATTTTGCAATATAATATCCTTAGGAGCACGCCTAATATTTAGAAGAGTATATAATAGGAATAAATAGTACTCGCTTACTACTGTTAAAAATTTTTATATTTTTCTCCTTACTTTCCTCTGATTCAAAAGCAACTACTTCACCGGGCAGGAAAGTAAAATGCACTTTGCCCGAATGGCAGAAAAATATATTCACCATGAACAATTTAATTCAGTGGACTCATTTTATATCAGCCTCCCTCTCCTGATCTCCCTGCTATGCTAAAATGTTCTGAGAATAATTGCATCTTTCCCTTGTATTTGTTTCATGAACCACTACATTATCCCGTTTACTGTTACACATACTTTATTATTTCCATTGAAATATTTGGATTTAATAAACTCTTGTGTTTTTTAGCACTGTTATTCTAAATAATTATTGAAATTTTTGGTTTATGGAAATACTTCCTCTTAGCAATTCTTCAATATAATCAAGAGGACAGGTAATACTTCCCTGCTTTGCCTGAGTAATGAAGAGGATTCACATTGATGTGGATAAATGGGTATGTAATACCTGTTATTACCATATAATTAGAAAATATTTTTACTAACAATTTACAAGCCCAGGGTGTATTATGAGAAAATGCTTATTTCTTTTCATCTCTCTTCTAACAATTACTCTTTATGCCGGTAATGAAAATACTCAGCAGAAATTGAACGGTGTAAATAAAAACTTCTTCATTCAGAACACGGGACAATGGCCATCTGAGGTTAAATACCTTGCCAAAGTTGGGGGGATGAATGCCTGGATAACAAATTCCGGGGTTGTTTATGATTACTACAAAATAAACAGAAACTACTCCCAACAGCAATCGCCGAAATTGACACCTGATAAACAGAGTGAACTTGAACAAAGCAATACAAGCATTAAAGGCCATATTGTAAAGATGCAGCTTGTGGATGTCAATGTAAATGCAGTATGCACCGGAGATAACAGGCAAGAAGGATATTACAATTACTTTTTGGGGAACGATCAAACCAAATGGGCAGGTAATGTCCCCCTCTATGGAAATGTAGCTGTGAATGAAATATATCCTAAGATAAATGTAAAATACTATTTTGACGGAAATAATATCAGGTATGATTACATAGTAAAACCGGGAGCAGATATTTCAAGACTGAAAATGAAATTTGAAGGGCAGGAATCCGTTAGAGTAAACGAATCAGGCGAATTGGTTATTAAAACAAGTCTTGGTGAAGTAACAAACGGTAAGTTATACTCCTATCAGAATGATAATGGAAAAGAAAAAGAAGTGTTCTGCAAGTTTGCACAAGATACAGACGGAAGTGTTAACCTTGCAATAAATGATTATGATAAAACCAAAGATTTAATAATTGACCCTTTGATATACTCTACTTTCATTGGTGGAAGTAATGATGAATGGGGCTCTTCAATATCAACAGATGCCATTGGTAATGCCTATATAACCGGCTCGACAATTTCTACCGATTATCCTACTACAGCCGGAGCTTACCAGACTACTATCGGCAGCAGCTACGACATCTTTGTAACAAAAATAAACCCAACCGGCAGTGCATTAGTTTATTCGACTTTTATTGGCGGCAGTGGCAGCGATGCCGGCGCGTCAATATTAACCGATGCGAATAGTAACGTATATGTAACAGGCAGTACAAAATCTTCTAATTATCCTACAACAACCGGGGCTTTACAGACTACTTTTGGCGGAGGGCAAGATGTATTTGTAACAAAACTTACCCCTGAAGGTAGCGGACTGATTTTTTCCACGTTTATTGGAGGAAGTTTAAGTGATTATAGCACTGCAATGGCGATGGATACCGGCGGTAATATTTATTTAACAGGACAAACAGTCTCTGCTAATTATCCCATCACCCCGGGGGCTTACCAGACTACTTTAAGCGGCGGTTATACATCCGGTGACGCATTTATAACAAAACTTAACCCCTCCGGCAGCGCACTTATCTTTTCTACTTTTATCGGTGGAAGCAGTCTTGAAAAAAGTGCTTCAATTGCAGTTGACACCTATGGCAATTCATATATAACAGGATTAACATTATCATCAGACTATCCAACAACACCCGGGGCTTTTCAGACTACCTCCGGCGGAGGGACTTATGCTACAGATGTTTTTGTAACAAAGCTTAACTCAGGCGGCAGCGCACTTGTTTATTCTACTTATATTGGAAGAGATAAAGATGAAGGTGGCCGTTCAATAGCAATAGATGCAGGTGGAAATGCTTTTATTACCGGATACACTACGTCTCCAAATTATCCAACCACACCAGGGGCATTTCAGACAACATTAAACGGCTATTTAACTGATGCCTTTGTAACAGAGCTTAATGCATCCGGCAGCACACTTGTTTATTCTACTCTTATTGGTGGCAATAATGAAGAGTATGCTAATTCAATATTTGTTGATGCCGGGGGGAGTGTTTATATAGCCGGCAGCACAAGGTCTGAAAATTATCCTATTACGCCTGGGGCTAATCAAACTACATTTGGCGGTAGTGTTGACGTTTTTGTAACAAAGCTTAACACTACCGGAAGTTCACTGGTGTATTCTACTTACATTGGAGGGAGTGATGGTGATGGCGGTGCATCAATAGTAATTGATAATAACGGTAATGCCTTTATAACCGGAAATACTTTATCAACAAATTATCCTGTAACATCCGGGGTATTTCAGGCTGCTTATAGGGGCGGTTCTGATTATGGTGATGCCTTTATAACAAAACTTCACCTGGCTAATTTGCTGCTTACCTCACCCAACGGCGGAGAAAGCTGGATAATAGGGTCTTCTCATGATATCAAATGGGAAAGCAACATTTCCTCAAATATTAAGATAGAATATTCAACTAATAACGGTTCTGACTGGACAACCATTACAGGTTCAGTACCTTCTATTACCCATGAATACTCCTGGATAATACCAAATACTCTTTCTACAACTTGTAAAATAAGAATAACTGCTCTTGATAGTACCAGCCAATCGGATATAAGTGATGGCTTTTTTACTATTGGTTTAACATCATCAATTAATGACAATAATCTTGTTCCTCTGAGCAATAATTTAAGCCAGAATTATCCTAATCCTTTTAATCCGCAGACTACTATTAGTTATTCAGTGGCTCAAGAATCTAATGTGGTAATAAAAGTATATGATATTTTAGGTAAGGAAGTTGCTAAACTTTTGAATGAGGGTAAAAAGGCAGGTGCATATAATATACAGTTTAATGCTTCCAAATTATCAAGCGGAATGTACTTCTATACAATCCAAGCCAATTCCATTGATGGGAAGCAGAGTTTTAGAGAAACTAAAAAGATGCTTTTGTTGAAGTAATATTTTATCTTTTTACCTGGTTATTTTATGAGGAAAAGCGAAGCCGTTAGTACAAAGCTAACGGCTTTTTTGTATTTGTAATTACCGTAAAATTATTTGACTATTACTAATCTCTTTGTTCCTTTTTTATTTAATTATTTTTCATATTTTTAGGCATTAAATATTTTTTATTAAAGGTTTTAGAATGAGATTTTCATTAAACGTAGATCATGTGGCAGTATTAAGAAATGCAAGACAAGAAATGAATCCCGACCCTGTTACAGCCGCCCTGTTAGCAGAACAAGCCGGAGTTGATGGAATTGTAGTCCATTTAAGGGAAGACCGCAGACACGTTAATGAGAGGGATTTAAGACTATTACGTGAGCTTGTTACTACTAAGCTTGATATGGAGATGGCAGCCGTTCAAGAAATAATTGACATTGCCTGCGATGTTAAACCTGATTTGGTTACCTTAGTACCTGAAAAGCGTCAGGAATTAACTACGGAAGGCGGAATAAATGTTATTGATAACTCCAAGCTATTGAAAGAAACCATTACCCAACTTCACGGTTCAGAGATTGAGGTAAGCCTGTTTATAGAGCCGGATATTGATTCCATTGAAGCAGCAGCAGAAATAGAAACAGACTTTATTGAGATACATACCGGGGTATTTGCAAATGCCAGTTCTGAAGAAGAACAATTTGATGAACTTGAAAAAATCCGCCTGGGAATAAAACACGCAAAAAAATTGGGCTTAGGAGTTAATGCAGGTCACGGCCTGGATTACAACAATATTAAAATATTTAAGGAATTAAAAGATATTGACGAAGTAAGCATAGGTCAGGCAGTTATTGCCAGAGCTGTGTTTGTGGGACTTAAAGAAGCTGTGCAGGAAATGATTAGACTCCTGAACAGCTAATCTGGTTGTCAATTATCAGCAGCCGGCTGGCAGTCCAGGACTAAAGAATGTTCAAAATTACCGGAAGTATAATTTCCATTACACAAAAAGCATAGATACAAATCTGATTCTTGTGTTTTAACCAGTTACGGTTGTCTTTTGATTTTTTGGAATTGTAAAAATAAATTTACTGCCTTTGCCGGGTTCGCTTTCCACCCAAATTTTTCCTCTGTGTTTATCTATGAATTCCTTGCTTAATATCAGACCAAGGCCTGTCCCGGTTTCATTTTGTGTACCATTTGTAGAAATGCTTTTATCAATCCTGAAAAGTCTTTCCATGATTTCTTTACTCATTCCTACCCCGTCATCACAAACAGATATTTGTAGTTCACTACTCTTCTGTATAACTGAAACAACTATCTCCCCACCTGGATTTGTAAATTTGACGGCATTGGATATCAGATTTCTTAATATGGTTGCTATCATATCTTTATCAGCAATTACAGGGGCATTATGCGGTAATTCTCTTGTAATGGTTATTGACTTCTGTATGGCTGAATCGCTTAGTAATTTTATTACCTCATTAACAAGGCCAACTATTTCAACATAGTCAGGAGTAAACTCCATTCTGCCTGTTTGTGAGCGTGACCAATCAAGGAGGTTCTTTAGTAAACTTACTCCCCTCAGGGCAGAACCATGTATTACATCTGCATATTCTTCAATTTTTTCATAGTCTTTCACCCTAATCTGTTCTGCAAGGATATCACTGAAACCCACGATAGCGTTAAAAGGATTTTTCAAATCATGTGCAATAATATTGAAGAATTTGTCTTTAGTAGCATTAAGTTCCCGCAAACGGGCTTCACTTTCTTTTAATTGTTCTTCCGCCCTTTTACGCTCTGTTATATCTCGTATAATAGCAATAACTTCGTCATTACCGTTGGGTACCATTCGCGCCTCATAAGTAGACAAGTCTTTTGGATTTATAGGTAACCGGTATTCAAAGACCTGTATCTCACGTGTTGTTATAGTCTTTTTAATCTTTTCATCAATCATGTCGGCAAATTCCGGGGGAGTAATATCCCGGTTTCTTTTACCTATTATTGATTCGAATTGATAATATAAATCATCTTCGGAAGCCTTATAATCCAAATAGACACCTTCTTTGTTTAGCCTAAACATCATGTCGGGGATAGCATCGATTAAAGCCTTTAGTCTTTGTTCGCTTTTTTGTAAGCTTTCCTCCGCCTGCTTGCGCTCAGTAATATCGTGTATTACACTAAGTACACATTTCAATTCCTTTAAATAAATAATTTCACCTGAAACTAACCCCGTAAATATCTCTCCTGATTTTTTCCTGAAGTTTGCTTCAAAATTTTTAACCCTGCCTGAATTTTGCACTTCTGCAAGAAATTTATTCCGGGCATTATTATTTTCCCAGTGCTTAAGTTCAGTTGTGGTCTTGCCAATGGCCTCTTCCCTTGTATATCCTGAAATTTTCAAAATACTGTCATTAACTTCAATTATTTTCCCATTTTCAATCGAAGTGATAATCATTATATCAGGGCTATTCTGAAATGCTTTTGAAAATTTATCTTCACTTTCCTTTATTGATTCTATTGCCTTCTTGCGTTCAGTAATATCCAGAATTACTCCTCCCAGACCGATAACTTCGCCGGCAGCGTTAGTCATTGTGGTCTTATGAAAAACCACATCGTGCAATACGCCCTTTACATCCTTAACTTTGTCCTCATAAATTTGGGTTCCGGGATGTTCAAACAACTCATTATCTTTATCAAAATAAATACGGGCTAAGTCTTCAGGACTGATATCAAAGACACTCATGCCAATTAGTTTGTCTCTTGTCATGCCAAAAAAGTCTTCATATGCCCTGTTAAATCCCATATAGAGCCCCTGGCGGTTTTTATAGAACACAGGTACAGGAATTGCATCCAATAGAATAGAAAGTAAAGTTTTATCTTCAAGCACCGAGTTCAATGTTTGTTTTTGTTCCGATATATCTTCAAAATAAATTGTAAAATAATACTTTTCATATGAACAGACCTCCCCTTTATACCAGCGCTTGAGTTTTTCGGAATATTGCTCAAATTCTTTTTTGCCTCCATTTAAAGCAATGTTGCCGCAAAAAGCAATCCAATCAAAACTATTTTTTTTTATATCAGGAAATATTTCCGTAACTTTTCGGTTAAGAACTTTTGATGATTCAAGATTGGTTATTTTCTCAAAAGCCTGATTCACTTCTATAAACTCGAAATCAATTGGCTTTCCTTTAGCATCAAGAACTATTTTGTGATATGCATAACCAAACGAACTGTTTTTGACTATATTTTTATAATGATTGCTCTCCATGATTTATCATCCTTTACTGCAATTATCCTAAATTCAAATTAACTGATATGAATCGCATTTATTTTTTGCCGGAAACAGCTATACTAAATATACTATTTAAGTTACAACTTGGTAAAGGAAATGGCGCAAAATAAAACAGCAGCATGCTATTTTGCATAACGTTAAGAACTATTACTCATAGATATTTTATTCCGGAGTAATGCATTCAGATATGGTATAATGAAATTATAAAATTCAATAATAGACTTCAGCTAATGCATTTGAGTTGATAGGTGTAACGCTATAAATTACCAGCTATTATATCTAATTTTAGGCAATCCGTATTAACTAATCCCCCAAATTCTTTTTAGATGAAAGTAACTTATTATTTTGCTATGTTTGATTATTAAAAACGTAAAAAGAATAATAACCAATGGATTACAGGTATATTGTATTTTTAACTGTGGTTGAAACTTTAAGCTTTTCCAAAGCTGCCAAAAAACTATTCATTAGCCAGCCGGCTGTTACTAAACATATCAAGGAACTTGAAAGCCATTTGAATATCCCCCTGTTTCAGAGAAAAGGGAATAAAATTTATCTGACAAAGGCAGGAGAAATTGTTTATAAGTTTAATAAGCAGGCAGTGCAGTTGTACAGTGATATGGAATTTTCCCTTGGTGAATTGAAAGATGAGCATAAGGGGAGCTTGCGCCTAGGAGCCAGTTCAACCATTGCTCAGTATGTTATCCCGAAGGTTCTTGCACAATATCATAAGAAATATCCTAAAATTGAGCTAAGCCTTTTTAACGGCAACTCTGTTGAAATTGAACAGCTTTTACTTGACAATAAAATTGATATAGCCCTTGTTGAGAATAGTTCTTCACGTCAAAATTTAAGATATCTAAATTTCCTTAGTGATGAAATTATCGGAGTTACGGCAGTAAATAGTATGTACGGCAGGAAAGGAATAATTGATGTTACTGACTTGCAGCAAATTCCATTGGTATTAAGAGAATTCGGTTCCGGTACACTTGAAGTAATTGAGGAATGTCTTACGGCAAAGGGAATTTCTATCAATAAGCTTAATGTATTTCTACATCTCGGGAGTACGGAAACAATTAAACATTTTCTTATCGATTTTGAAGGTATTGCCCTAATTTCCGAAAAAGCTGTAGAAAATGAGATCAGATTAAATATATTGAAAAAGATTTCTATTAAAGGAGTCACAATTAAGCGGGAATTCAGAGTAGTTACACCTTTTAGCACTGTTGTGAATGTAGCAAAAAACTTTATGAATTTTCTTTTTAACTATAACTTTTAGTTATTGGTTATGACTTTTTGATATTTGCTTTAGTTATCGTTTTTCCGTTTGTTTGTAAGAAAAAAAAGAAACGGAAATGACAGAAATTAGCAAGAAAAAAATTGACGGATTATATTATATCATCCCTATACTATGTTTTACTCCCCTATTATCTTCTCCCCTGGCACTTGGATTGGGAATTGCACTCGCTTTTATTTTTGGCAACAACAGCCCTTATAATAAAGAGAAATTGACTAAGTATTTATTACAGGCATCCATTGTTTTAATGGGTTTTGGCATGAATTTAACACAAGTAATAGAGACTTCTAAAACAGGCTTTTATTTTACGGCAATATCGGTTTCTTTAACGTTGGCAAGCGGGCTTGTGTTAGGAAAAATGCTTAGAGTTGAAAGAAAGACCACTATACTGATTTCCGGCGGAACAGCTATTTGCGGAGGTAGTGCTATTGCAGCTCTTTCTTCTATTATTAACCCCAAGAACTACCAGTTAACATTTGCCCTGACGGTTATTTTTGTTTTAAATGCCATAGCGCTGTTTTTATTCCCTTTTATAGGACATCATTTCGGGCTTTCGCAAGAAACATTTGGCACTTGGGCGGCAATATCCATACATGATACAAGCTCTGTTGTAGGTGCGGCATCTATTTATGGCGCAAAAGCTCTGGAAGTAGCAACTACAATTAAATTAACGAGGGCTTTATGGGTAATTCCAGTTTCACTGGCTGTGGCTCTTTTCAATAAAGAAAGCGGTCAGGCAAAGATTTCTATTCCCTGGTTCATAGGAATTTTTATTATAGCAATTTTATTAAGATACTTAATGCCCGGCTGGGAAGAGACTTTTACTCACCTTAACTGGATCGGTAAAAAGGGAATGCTGATTGCACTTTTTCTGATTGGTGCAAGTTTAAACAAAGCAGATATCGTTAAAGCTGGGGTTAAGCCTTTTATACTTGGTGTGCTGTTGTGGCTTGTTATAAGTGTAACATCATTTTATGTTTTAACCTTATAGCTTTAATGCTCTTTTATAATTTGCTAACAGAGTTCCGTATTAGATAAGACATTCTGCTTAATACCTCTACGATGTTATTATCGGTTATTTTATAGGGTGGTTTGCCGTGACGAACTACCCGCATTATTTTTTCAAATTTCGCATTGGTTTGCCTGGTGGGGACATCCCTGCAATTATCAAATCAATTTAGTTACCAGTCACAGTTTAGCGATATCAACTCATATTCGAAAAGAACTCTTCGCCGTTATCTTTGGTATGTATAATTAAAAGATGGGCTCTTACCATCTTAACCAAAGTTCTTGATGCCCGTCTTTCTGATATATTAATTAATTGGCTTAGCTGCTTAACTGTAATAGTCTCATTTTTTGAAAGGAAATTAAATACTGCTTTTTCGTTATCACCAATGTAATACTTTTTCAAAGGAAGGTTACCCGCCTGCGCCCTCATTATCCTTATCATTTCTTTGCTGGCAGGAATACTTTTATCATTTACCCTTACATTTACTATAGCAGAGTTTATATCAAGTTCGCTTTGGAAGTCCTGTAGTCTGTGGGGCTTTTTATCTGACTCGGCTATACCAGCAATAACTATTTCCTTATTACGAAACTCCATATATTCAATAGTTACTTCAATTGGCGGCTCGCAATATTTAGCAGCGGTTTCAGTAATTAATGCAGCTTCTTCTTTTTCGCTTTCCACTCCAATGATATCTTTGTTATCATCAACACCGAACAGGATATAACCGCCCTTTGTGTTTGCAAAGGCAATTATTTCTTTAGCAATTTTTTCATAGGATGAAAATTTCCTTTTAAACTCTACCTGGATATTTTCACCCTCCTCAATCATATCAATCAATTCACGGCGTTTCATTGCATCAGAGGTTTTATGTAAAAAAAAGTTATTATTAAAATTAAACTTTATCAGTTAATAAGAAGCCCAATATTTAATATATTGGGCTGTAAACTTCATGAAACTTATTTTCTTTTACCTCTACTATTCGGAGGTGTGTTAGGGGGCTCCTGCACACCCTGAACCTGATCTTTAGGTTTATCATTTTCAGTTTTTTTATCTTTGCCCGTATCGCCTAAAGGTGGATTTGTCTGCACTTTAATAGAATCCTTATTTATAGTAGAATCCGTAACACCCGGGCCTGGAATATCTGTTTTAATACTATCTCCGGAACTACCCTTTTTAATTTCGTCAATTTTATTCTTCAACTTAAGCCTGGAGTTCTTTACAGAATCAATCAGCAGCTCGTCCTTAGTTAATACTTTGCTTGTCTTGGTTGAATCAACTTTTAAAGTACCACCATTATTTATAGTTTTAGTAGTATCAATTTTCTTCTGCCCTACAGTTTTAAGGGAATCGACTCTTTTTTGAATAAGAGCTAAAGAGTCTGTTCTCTTTTGCTCAATGGCTTTAATAGAGTCTTCAACAGCTTTTTTAACTCTCTCTTTTTCCTGCCTATATGTAATCACTTTTTGGAGAATTTTTTGTCCATAAGGTGTAGCA
>JAUZPC010000170.1 GCA_030706105.1 Bacteroidota bacterium
GTTGATGGCTGCAGGAGTAACTAAGGCAAGAGGGGCCTGCCAGGTGGTACCTGAAGGTGAGTTTGAAACTAATGACCAGTTGTTCCAAATATCTCTTGACCTTATTGCAAAGTAATAAGGAGTGTTTGCATTTAATCCTGTTACTACCAATGACTGCATATGTCCTGCACTATCCGGCACAGGAATATTAGGAACAAGTGTAGCATTATTAAATGCATTGGTATCATTAATTGCTGTTAATGATCTGACAATTTTATATTCTTTAACTCCACTATAGGAAGTATCCATTGGTGCATTCCATGTAATAGTAAGAGAGTTAGAGGTTGGGCTTGTAACAGCAAGACTTGTAATTCTTGTTGGAGGAATTGTATCTCTTGTACCCAATGTAGGGTCATAACCGTCTAAAGTCATTCTGCCGGTATTATCAGGATCCAACCAATCTTTTAATCTTGTTGCAGGTGTTGTACCATAGTTCCAAGACATTGCAAACTTACCGTAGAAATCAGACTTATCTGATGCAGTACAAGAAGAAGGTCCGCCATGTAACTGACCAACAATTCTTTTATTATTATCAAATAATGGTGAGCCTGAAGACCCAGGTTCAGTTACACCGGCATTCCAGAATACATGCCAATGTGAGTTAGCAAGTCCTGAGCCATAATTATAATCACTGCTTACAAATGGTGTTGTAATAAAAGAAATTTTCTTAATATCGCAATCAGGGTGATGGATAGCAGTTCCATAAGGGGAAGCTGTATCAATTGCACTCCAGCCAGCCCAGTGAACCTTAAATGAATCAGGCGGCTGATTGTTCAATAATATTAAAGCAAAATCAGAAGCAGCATTATTTGCTTTTAAAGTACTTCCTTGTAATGTATAGTTTAATGGACCGTCAATATTATTACAATTTGGAGATTCGTAATTGAACATTAGGATCCAGGTATTTGTAGTTTGGCCCGAGATACAATGGTTAGCTGTTAAGAAGTAAGGTTTAAGATCACCCCTTACGTTATTAATCATTGAACCGGTACAAATTCTGGTATTATCAGACTGAAGAATTACTGCAACAGCGCGTTTTTGAACCTGAAAATCTGCGCCCTGAGGACAGTTAATATTTATGTTACAGGAGCCTGAACCGCCGAAATCATCGCCAAGACCTTCATGTGAAAAAACACTTTTGTAGCCATGAATGACTTTTGAAAGTCCGATATGAGGAGTACCGATAGTACCGGCAGGTTGGTAATATTCAAAGACACAGGCTTCGCCGCGAACTAGTCCTGTTGCGAAAGAACCATCTTCATTATTGTTTTTTGATGTAAATGCACCTATAACTTCAGTTTTAGAGGCATTATAAATAAAGAATTTGGCTCCATCAGGCAGATAGAAATCATTAAAGATAAAATTTAATGTTTTTGCTCCATTGGAAAAGATACGTAAACGCCAAATCTTATCACCATTTGGTAAAGTTTCCCAGGTACCGGAGTTAGACATATTATTTTTAACATCTATCGCAGAACCGAAACGGAATGGGACACCCTTTGCCTGCTCAATTTTATCCTGAGCTATTAATGCCTGGACATCAACAAAAGGCATGTCAACTTGCGCTATTTGTTCTATAGGTTTAACACTTTTGTTAAAACTATAAGGAGTACCCCCTTCACTAAGCTGTGCAAATGTATTTGCCGTAAATAATAGGCAAACCATAAGTACACCAGCCCGTAAAGTCCTAAGTAAATTACTGAACATAGTTAACCTTTCCTGTTTTTTAATAATTTTGTAAGGTAGATATAATATAATAAAAAAATTATTTTAATTAAATAGCTTGGAAAGATTAATTATTTAATATTTTTGCGTATAAAAACCATGCCATTGCATTATACCAATTGACTAGTTGTTTCTATTTAACAAAAAAGGTTGTAAAGAATTCTGTGTCCTTACAACCTTTTATCTAAATGAAATTTGTTAAACCCACCTAAAATTAAGCAGGTCTGATAGCTGTTTGTAAATTTTCCTGTTTATTTAGCAGCAACCGGGCTAACTTTCCAGATTTTCCTTGCATACTCCATAATAGATCTGTCACTTGAGAATTTACCCATCCGCGCAACGTTTAGTATAGATTTTTTAGTCCACTCCCCGGAGTTTGAATAAAGCATGCTTACTTCATCTTGTGTTTTTATGTAGGAAGCATAATCAGCCATCATACAATAATAATCAACATTTAGTAAAGCATCTGTAAATGGGCGAAAGATACCGGGCTCATTCCTGTTGAAGAAATCATTTTGAAGCATATCCACAACATTTTTTAGTTCGGGATTTTCTTCATAGTACATTCTTGGGTTATAATTGTTATTTTTCAACTTCAGTACTTCATCGGCAAGAAGTCCAAAGATAAAAATATTATCTTTGCCAACCTCTTCAAGCATTTCCACATTGGCACCATCCATAGTACCAATTGTTAATGCTCCATTAAGTGCAAATTTCATGTTACCCGTACCGGAGGCTTCAAAACCGGCCGTTGATATCTGCTCAGAAAGATCAGTGGCAGGAATTATTTTTTCAGCCAACGAGACACCGTAATTTTTAAGGAAAATTACTTTCAGCCTGTCTTTAACATCCGGATCATTGTTAATTACATCGCCGACAGAATTAATTAACTTAATAACCAGCTTAGCCATAAAATATGCCGGTGCTGCTTTGCCTCCAAATATTACTGTTCGAGGGACATAATCTTTATTTGGTTCGGCCTTCATTCTGTTATATAATGTAATTACGTGAAATACATTAAGAAGTTGTCTTTTATACTCATGAAACCTTTTAACCTGGACATCAAAAATAGAATCCGGATTAATTTTAACATTCTGCTCTTTTTCAATATACCTGATAAGAAGATTTTTGTTTAGCCACTTGCTGCTCTTCCAGTAATCCCGGAAATCGTTATCTTCTGTATATTTTTCAAGGCCTTTAAGTTCATCGAGGTTTTTAACCCAGCCATCACCAATTTTGTCAATAATAATTCCTGAGAGAAGCGGGTTGCATTTCTTTAGCCAGCGGCGCGGTGTAATTCCATTTGTAACATTTTTAAATTTCTCAGGGTACATTTTATAAAAATGAGGGAAAATAATTGTCTTCAATATTTCAGTATGCAGCTCGGCCACACCATTTATACTATTACTGCCAACAATTGCTAGGTTGGACATCCTGATAGTTTTTGATGGCCCTTCTTTTACGATAGAGAGTTCCGAGATAATCCGTTCGTCAGTAGTATAAGTTTTACGAACTTCTTGCAGAAATCTTCTATTAATTTCATAGATAATTTGGAGGTGCCTCGGAAGCAATGTTTCCATAATAGGAACGGCCCACTCTTCTAAAGCTTCAGGTACAACAGTATGGTTAGTATAACCGAATGTATTTGTGGTTATTTTCCACGCATCCACCCAGCTAAGATTTTCCTCGTCAATAAGTATACGCATTAATTCCGGTATTGCTATGACTGGATGAGTATCATTAAGCTGAATAGCTGTTTTTTCGGCAAATTTGTCGTAATTTTTATGATTAATCTTATACTTCCTTATAATATCCTGCAACGTTGCAGAAACAAAGAAATATTGTTGTCTTAGTCTTAAGAATTTACCACTTGTAATGGTATCATTTGGATATAAAACTTTTGATATATTCTCCGAAATATTCTTAGACTCAACAGCAGCCATATAATTACCGCTGTTAAACTCTTCAAAACTAAACTCATGTGTAGATTTGGCCGCCCATAGCCTTAGGTTATTTACAGTATCATTGTGATAACCGGGGACAGGGATATCATAAGCAACCGCTAAAACATCCTGTGTATTTATCCATTTGAACTTTAAGTTACCTTTTGCATCCGATTCCGTAACCACATTACCATAGTATTTTACTCTATAAGTAAGCTCACGCCGCATTACCTCCCAAGGATTCCCATAGCTAAGCCAATGATCAGGTTTCTCAGCCTGATATCCATTTTCAATCTCTTGTTTAAAAATACCATACTCATATCTGATACCATATCCGAAAGCAGGTAAACCCAAAGTTGCCATTGAGTCCAGGAAGCACGCAGCTAAACGTCCTAAACCGCCATTCCCCAACCCCATATCCGGCTCCAGCTCTCGTACATTTTCAAGATTATATCCATCCTCTTTCAAAATGTTATAACACTCATCATAAAAATCAAGATTGATAAGAGCATTACCCAAAAGCCGCCCCATTAGAAATTCGAGGGACAAATAATACACACGTTTAACATCTTCTTCTTTGTACTTTTGTTGAGTCCTTAACCAAGATCTTACTAACTTATCCCTGATTGACTGAGATAATGAATAATAAGCATCTGACGGAGTAACAGTAAATTTATCTTTGACCAGGTCAAATTCTAAGTGCTCAGCAAACTGTGTACGAAGTGAAAAATTTTCACTCTTTTCCTGGTCAGTGAAAAATACGGAGTCTTTTATAAAAGTCATTTTAAATTTCTTTAATAATAAAAAAATATTTTATTCTAATTCGCCATCAAGTTCTGAGAGTAATCCCAGTAGGTCAAGAGGTTTAGTTGTAATATTAAGGTAACCCTCAGCGTCACGCGGCCATAATTCAGCCGGCCGGTCATAATAAAGTTCTATACCATTTTGGTCAGGGTCACAGAGATACACAGATTCACTTATTCCGTGGTCACTTGCGCCCTCAATTTTATAATTTTCACGTAGAAGTTTTCTGATAATAATTGCCAACGCTTTTCTATCAGGATACTGGATTCCGAAATGATACATCCCTGTATGCCCCAAAGGAGCGGGGCCTGCATCATTTCCTGCCCAAGTGTTCAACCCAATATGGTGATGATATTCTCCGGCAGATAAAAAAACTGCAGAATCTCCAAACCATTGCGTAATTTCAAAACCCAAGAGCTCCTTATAAAAATAAAGCGCCTTGTCAAGGTCGGTTACTGTCAGATGAATATGTCCGATTTTAACATCTGGATTTATTTTAGCTTCCATTTTCCTAAATCATTTATTTTATGAGTACAAAAGTAACAAAAAAAAACAGTATTATGTAATGACCCGCAAAGTCCAAAAATATTATTATTTTTATTCTCTATTGATTTTGCTATAGATAAACAGGGCAATACCCGAAGTCACTCCAATAGCAAGGAAATAAATCCAGATATAATGAGCATGTGAATAGGCAGTTATTTTTTGAGTCTCGGTAAGGTATTTGGGATCAGGGCAATATTCAGTTAATAAGTAGCCTGAGATTCCGAATCCAAGTATTGAGGATATAAATGAATGCAAGTGGCTGAATCCCAAATACAGTCCCTCCTGTCCTTTGGGTGCCTGTTTGGAAAAATATTCAAGATATCTCGGTGATATAAAACTTTCTGCCACACCTTGAATTGCAACTCCCACAATGAGCATTACAGTTATAGGATGCAGCGAAAATATTCCGAAAAAAGATATATTCCCAACTGTATTCCCGGCCACAAATGAAGAAAGGAACATTGCTAATGCAGAAAGAGGCATAAGAAACATCCCAATAATCATTGAGTTAATCGCCTTAACTTTGCTCATAAAATTTGTTATAATTACAACAAACACCATTACAACAAACGGATTAACATTAGCAATCCACTCCGGTGAGGCATTTTTTCCCACCATGCGCAAAACATATTTAGGCATTGTAGCATAAAGCTGCTGCTGTATTATCCAAAAGCCGGAAACAATAAGAATCAGGACAAGTAGTTTTCCATTTGTTGCCACTTTAATAAAGGAAGCCCACACCTCAGAGAAAGTTCTTTTTTGAGCTGTTTCAACATTTCTATAAAAGAAGAGGACTAAGACAAGAGCAATAAGCGTCATTGTTGCCGCATAGTAGTTGATAGATTCGAGTCCTAAATTTATTCTAAGAGGATACGCAACCGTCTTGCCCGTGAATGCCCCTACATTTACTATCCCATAAAATATTGAATATGCTCTTGCCCGGTTTATATTGTTTGATGTTTTTGCGACTGTACCCGTAATGATGGACTTAATAAATGATCCGCCAAACATTAAAACTATCAGAGCCGGGATAACAATAACTTTGTAAGGAAGCAATCCCAGTGTAAAGTATCCTACGGTTAATAAAGAGAACGCCAAAATGATGGAATTTCTGAAACCTATTTTATCGGCAAATGCACCGGAAAATGGGGGGAGAAAATAAAGTCCGGCCGAGAAGAAGCCGCTAATCCAGGCAGCCCAGATATCATTAAACCCCACGACCTGTGTGAGATATAACGTGATAGCAATAAAGACCGCATAATAAGCGGCACGCTCAAATAGCTCTACTACATTGGCAGTCCAAAAGGCTGCGGGAAATTTCCAACTGGAATCGGCTTTCGGGGTCATAAGTCCTACTATTACGTTAAAAGAATAGTTTCA
>JAUZPC010000171.1 GCA_030706105.1 Bacteroidota bacterium
AGTTACGTTAAAGCTTTATGATATATTAGGCAAAGAGAAAGCAGTACTTGTTAATGAGAGAAAAGATCCGGGTAATTACGTTTTTGAGTTTAAGAATCTTAATCTAAGTTCAGGAGTTTATTTTTATACTCTTAAGGTTAATGAATTTGCCCAGACAAAGAAAATGGTTATACTAAAATAATGGATAATTAAACACGCCAATGTTGCCAATTGCTTATTATCATGATCTCCGGAGTAGCCATATGCCTTCAGAGTCCTTGCCTATTCCAAATACTGTGTTCCTGCAATAGCTTCAGCCTGCCCGCCGAATGCTGCGATCCTTAAGACTTCCAAGTAATTGAGACTTGGCTGCCGATAGCCAAAAAAGATATAGGCTATTGACTCATAATTAAAGGTGACTTCGGGCAGAGTCATTGCATCATAATAAATGTAACTTAGTAAGACATTTTTTATCAATGGGTTTCTATCTCGATGAATTTACAAAGGAACAAAATTCATCTGATTTTTGCTCCTTTTCCTACTCCCTGATTACCTTATTTATGAGTCAATCCGATATTATATTTTGTATAAAGCTCTATTGCCTTTTGAAAATATTTCAATTAACTTATTAATGTAAATATTTGATTTAATAAAGGGATAACACACAATGTCTTGTACCAGATGTTCATTTAGATCGTTGATTATTGGATCGTGTATTAAGCGCCAAAAGGATTTCTATATATATTGACAATAATTAAGCAATAGGTTAACTTTGTGAAAAGGAAATGTACTAAACTATCCGTAGAAAGTATGCTTACGGAATTCCCGGATTTGCGGAATAAGAAGGTCGAACTATATATTGATACAATAAATGCAAATGATATAGAAAACTTTTTAGTAGATCACCATAAGAAGTTTAGAATAATCATTTATTCAATATTTTCAAATAGCCGTAATAATGATTTATATGGGCAAGAGAAAAAAGCGAAAAACATTTATGCCATGAAATTCTCTAATAAAGAAAACATACGAATATACTGTAAAGAATATATTATTGATGGGAAGAAAATTGTAATGATATGCAAAAGTTGGAAAAAGACGGAAGGCAATAACAAAAAATTGAATAATACATTGAAAACAATCGGAGATTATGACTATGAATTCTGAATTGAATGAATCAGATATTAAACTAAAATTTGAAGAGATTTTTAGTTTTAAAAATAGCGAAGAGGTAATTGAATTTAGAGAAGCGGCTTTACATTTGAGAATTATTGATGAATTGATTGCGGTTTTAGAAGCTCGTAATTGGAATAAAGCAAAGCTTGCTAATGAATTAGGGACATCCAAAAGTTATATCACTCAACTTTTTAATGGCAATAAATTAATTAATCTAAAACTGTTAGCTAAACTTGAAAAGATATTAAATATTGAATTCAGAGTAGAATGCCATATTAAGCCGGAAATAGTCCCAGCAAAATCAAATAAAAAATTTATGACTGCGAAAAATGTTACTTCTAAGAAAGGAACAATTAAGCACTCTTCTTTAAGAAGCAAGCAGGCAACTTTCTAAATCCTTATTGTTTCAATATTTGAATTACCTATTGCAAAATTTATTTATTCTGCCCTACTAAATTTTCTAATGAAAAATTTCTTTTTAATGCTTATGTTTAGGTATTAAAATTAAATAACGGTTTTATTATGAAAGTATTAGCTGATCTCTGCATTATCCCTTTTACGGAAAACCTCTCTGTCTCTAAATATGTTGCCATCTGCGAAAAGATATTTAAGGATGCCGGCCTTAAAACCAAACTGCATTCTTACGGCACCGACATCGAAGGAGAGTGGGATGATGTTTTTGGCGCTATTAAAAAATGCCACGAAGTGCTGCATAACGAAGGTGTACTCCGAATCTCCTCAGAATTAAGGTTCGGCACAAGAACAGATAAAGAACAGTCAATGGAGGATAAAATCAGAAGCGTTGAAGAAAAGCTCAAATAATTTTTATGAGTGATTTTTTATTAATTCTAAACTACGTTTCACCAATTTTCTTAATTGTGGCTTTGGGTTATTTCTTAAAGCGCATAGGGTTAATTAATGATTCTTTTGCTAAAACCTCATCAAAGCTGGTTTTTACCGTTGCTCTCCCTGCTTTGTTGTTTATGCAGATCATAAATGCCGACCTCTCTGCAAAAGTAAATTATGAGCTGGTAGCTTTTGCCTATATAGGAACATTTATTACATTCGGACTAAGCTGGGCGTCAGCCTCGTTCTTTTGTTCCGACCCCAATGAGAAGGCTGTATTTACGCAGGGGGCATTCAGAGGTAATTATGCAATTATAGGTCTGGCTCTTCTGGACAGCATTTTTGGAAAAGTGGCATTGGGGAAAGGCTCAATAGTACTGGCTTTTACTATCCCTTTATATAACGCACTTTCTGTTATCTGCCTGACCATGCCGTTAAGGGAAAAGAATAATTATACTGTTACTAAAACTGTTAAAGAAATTTTTACTAATCCCCTAATTGTGGGAATTTTATTGGCAGTACCTTTTTCTGTGTTTAAAATTAAACTTCCGGTAATTATATTGAATACCGGTACATATCTTTCAAGCATGACTCTTCCTTTGGCTTTGATAGGTATTGGAGGTATTTTGAATCTGCATGACTTGAAAAATGTTAAAGTTTCAGCAGTATATTCCTCTATATTAAAAATAATAATTTTCCCTCTGGCCGGCACGTATGCCGGTTATTTATATGGATTTAGAGGCCCTGAACTGGGTGTTGTTTTTATTCTTTTTGGAGCACCGACAGCGGTTGCCAGTTTTATTATGGCTGAGGCTATGGGCTCCGACGGCAAGCTTGCGGCAAGTATTTTACTGATAACCACTCTGTTCTCGGTTATTACTATGACTCTTGGTTTGTATATCCTAAAGGCTAATAATTTATTCTAAAATATTCGATAATTAATTAATATAACATTTCACCGGTAATAAAATATGAAAAACAAATTAGTTGTTCTCTTCTTGGTCATAGTTTCGTTTATCTCAGTTTATCCGCAGCCGAATGTGCTCACGGTAAAAGATATATATTCCAACAGACAATTTTACGGAAAAAGCCTGCAGGGTGTTCAATGGTTTGGCGACGGCAGCAGATACTCTTTTTTGAAATATGATAAAGAGGCAAATGGTTTATCCATTTTTCAATACGATATACTTAAAGATGAAGAAAGTGTCCTGATTTCAGCCAAGGATCTTAAAATAGGTGAAGACAAAATAGAATTTTCAAATTATATGTGGTCGCCTGATTCTAAATATGTTCTGCTTACGGGAGTGCTGCCGGCAAGAAAAATAAAATCCGGCGGATCTTTTTATCTTTACGATGCGGCCTCTAAAAAAGTAACAATCGTTTCGGAGTCTCAGGATGAGCAGAAGAATGCAATGTTTTCTCCTGACAGCAAAAAAATCGGTTTTGTTAAAGGGAATAACATTTTTTCTTATGACATAGCCTCCGGCAAAATCACTCAGCTTACATTTGACGGCAGTGAGAATGTTATTAATGGCGCTTTTGACTGGGTGTACGAAGAGGAATTTGATCTTATCACTGGGTGGGAATGGGCTCCGGACAGCAAATCCATTGCCTTCTGGCAGCTTGATCAATCGCAAGAGCCTTTAGTTAAAGTTGCAAAGTGGGATTCTCTCCATTTTAATTTTCTTGAATACAGGTATCCAAAACCGGGAGATAATAATGCAATTGTAAATGTTGGTGTTGTTACTCTTGAAAATGCCAAAACTAAATGGATGAATACCGGCACTGAAAAAGATATATACATCCCGAGGATTAAGTTTACAAACTGTCCGGAAACTCTTTCTATCCAAAGACTAAACAGACTACAGAATAAACTGGAACTCTTAGCGGCAGACACTAAGACCGGCGAGTCCAAGGTGATTTATTCCGAAACCGATTCAGCCTGGATTGATATTACAAACAACTTATACTTTTATAAAACAAAAGACCAATTTATTATTTCATCCGATAAAGACGGTTATAACCATCTTTATCTTTATGATATGAACGGCAAGCTTATTGACCAAATTACCAAAGGCAAGTTTGAAATTAAAGACCTGGTAAAGGTTGATGAGAAAAATGACCTTATTTATTTTACATCCAATAAAAGAGATGTAATGTACATGGATTTATTTTCTGTTAAGAAAAACGGCTCAGGCTTAAAAATGCTTACGGCAGACGAAGGTTACCACTCATGCGACATCTCTTCTAACTGTGAATATTTTATTGACCGTGTTTCAACAGCCAACACGCCTGCAATTACCTCCATTGTTAAGGCCAATGGAAAGCAGGTTAAGGAGCTTATAAGGCCTGACTTATCATTTAGGAAATCTTACAATTTTTCTCCCGTTGAATATTTAAAGTTTAAGACCGAAGACGGAGTTGAATTAAATGCATGCATTATAAAGCCTCATAACTTTGATCCTAATAAAAAGTATCCTGTTCTTATGGCTAATTACAGCGGACCGGGTTCACAGATTGTTATTGACAGATACGGCAGCGCTGAGTTTGTATGGTACCAGATGCTTGCAGAAAAAGGCTACATTGTTTTCTATCTTGATAACAGAGGTACAGGCGGAAGAGGAAGTGAATTTAAGAAAATTGTTTACAAACAGCTTGGGAAATATGAAGTGCAGGATATGATTGAGGGTGCAAAATATCTCGGTTCTCTTCCTTATGTAGATAAAGACAGAATCGGCATTTGGGGCTGGAGCTATGGCGGTTATGTTTCCGCTTTTACCATCCTTAAAGGTTCAAAGTACTTCAAGGCTGCTGTGGCAGTTGCTCCCGTTACTCACTGGAAGTTCTATGACTCAATTTATTCAGAAAGATACATGCAGACTCCGCAACTGAATCCTCAGGGTTATGAAGACGGTGCACCCGTAAACTATGCCGAGGATTTAAAAGGTAAACTGCTGATAATTCACGGTACTGCTGATGATAATGTACATTTTCAGAACTCAGTTGAGCTGGTAAATAAATTAATAGAGAATAATAAGCCGGTAGATGTAATGTATTATCCTGAAAAGGATCACAGCATATATGGCGGAATGACCAGAATTCATTTATTTGAAAAAATCACTAATTTTATTCTTAATAATTTGTAAAATCATTAAACAATGGAATGTGCAGAACCCGGGTTCTGCACATTTTTGTAATGCCAAAACCTGTCTGAATTATTTGCCCTTCTCCACATAAAAACCATAGGGCCAGTTACAAGGTGAAATAGAAATAAATTAAGCTTTTCACTTTTATTATTCTTATAGATTTTAGCATATATTTACAACTTTAGTAAAAATAATTTTGCAAAAAATTTATGTATGATTTACTTTACATACAACCTTATTAATATAATTATTTTGCTAAAAAAGATCATTTTATGAAAAATAACCTTTTCTAAAACGCTACAAATTATTATCTTGCTATCAAAAATTATTCCACAAAGTATTAAACTAAGGTAAACGACATAGAAAACGTAACAATAAGAAAAGAAGTTCTGGAGACCTACTTCTGCTGTAATTTAGGCGCCTGTAAAGGTGCATGCTGTACTTTGGAAAGTGAGTATGGAGCTCCATTAAAAGAAGAAGAGATATTTGAAATAGAAAATATACTTGATATAGTGCTTCCGATGCTCCCTGAAACGAATCAGGAATCCATTAAGAAAGATGGTTTCTATGAGAAGAAGTCAGGTGATTTGCTTACAAGAAGTATAGATAACAAAGATTGCGTATTTGTTTACCATGATAATGAGATAGCAAAATGCGCAATTGAAAAAGCTTTTTTTGAAGGAAAAGTTGATTTCAGGAAGCCAATATCGTGTCATTTATTCCCGATAAGAATTTCTCAATTCGGGGGTGATATTGTTAGATATGAAAAGTTTTTCGAGTGCGCCCCCGCATTAAAATTAGGCGAAGAAAAGAAAATTACCGTTGCTGAGTTTTGTAAAGATTCATTAGAACGATTATACGGCAAGGAATGGTATGTGTCACTAACGGAGCTAAAAGGAAAATAAAATGCTAAGTCTTAGTCAAAAGTTATCACAACAGCAAAAATTATCTCCTCAGCAGATTCAATATCAAAAATTATTGCAGCTTAACACTCTTGCTTTAGAGCAAAGGATTAAAAACGAGCTGGAAATAAATCCTGTACTTGAAGAAACCATGGATGAGGAAATGGAAATGCGTGAGGAAAAACCTGACAAAGACAGTAATTCCTCAGATGAGACTTCTTCTTCCGAAGATGATGAACGGGGTGAAGAAAACAGTAACGATGAAGAGTTTAGTGTTGAAGATTATATGAACGATGAAGAGGTTGATAACAGCGATAAACTTAATAGAAGCAATGACGATGAATACTATCAGCCCCTGGCTCCGGCCAAA
>JAUZPC010000172.1 GCA_030706105.1 Bacteroidota bacterium
CTTCATAATTGTCTTCTCCGTTACCAAGTATTATCCATTGCGCATTAAACTGCATTAACGATTCCGCTGTCTGGGCTAAAATATCAAAGCCCTTTTGGTTTACCAGTCGCGATATTATTCCTATTAATGGGACGTCCGGATTATAAGGCAGATTAAAGTGTTCTAATAAAAATTGCTTATTTTTAATCTTCCCTGCCATATCTATATGGGAGTACCTAAAAGGAAGATATCTGTCAACTGCGGGATTCCAGACTGAATAATCCACTCCATTTAAGATACCATATAAATCATTTTGCCTTTGGCGCAGAATTCCATCAAGGCCTGCTCCATATTCCGGTGTAAGAATTTCATGAGCATACGTCTTACTTACGGTAGTAATAACATCAGAGAAGGAAAGAGCAGTTTTCATAAATGAAACACTATTCTGAAATTCAACAGGACCGCCGGGATAAAAATATTCACTTTTTATTTCACCTTTGAACAGTGCAGCATGTGAAAATTTACCCTGATAACCAATATTATGAATTGAAAAGACAGTTGCCGTCTTATTGAACATACTGTCCCAACTGTAATTGTCTTTTAGATATAATGGGAGTAAACCCGTCGGCCAATCATTACAATGTATAACATCCGGAGCCCAGTGTAACCTCTGCATAGCTTCAATAACACCCTTATTAAACAGGATGTATCTTTCATCCTCATCAGGTGCATTACTGTAAATTGTACCTCTGTGAAAATAGTGGGGGCAGTCTATGAAAATTACTTCTACTGTTGAATTTGGCAGTGTTGCTCTGTGCAAATAAACCGGCCTTGTATGGTTTGCTACCCTGATTGGAATTGCACCAATTTCCCAGCAGTAATGCAGATCGTGTTTCTCTTCGTCAATTGAAGAATACTTGGGGATAAATAACTTTACCTCACAGCCTATATGCTCAAGAGCTTGCGGTAAAACGCCCGCAACATCGCCAAGGCCGCCCGTTTTTGCATAGGGGACAGCTTCAGAAGAAACAAATGCAATTTTCATTAATTTTTAAAAAATATTTAATAATGACCATTAAATAAATAAATATTAACAACAAAACCAAAGACTATAACCGCTATTTTATTATCTTAAATATTCTATCTGATTTTATTGAAAGATATAATTCTTTAATTCGTTTAAAAGATATATCACTATCCCACGACCAATAAATTAGCATCGCTTTACCCAATATCTTATTTTCAGCAACAAAGCCCCAATATCTGCTATCAAGGCTGTTATCTCTATTATCTCCCATAACGAAATAATAATCCCGCTTAAGGGTATATTCTCTAATCGGCTTCCCATTTAAATTAATTACCGTTCCTTCAACACTGATCACTTTTTTACCAAATTCCCTGTTAATCAGCATTTCCCAATTCTTGATATTCTTATAATCAAGGCTTATCACATCACCTTTTTTAGGGACTCTGATGGGGCCGTAATTATCACAGTTATAGCCCATATTTTCCGGGAACATATTTGGATCGCTTTCACCAAGTGGTTTGCAGGTCGTATCCCCATGGCTGCCCGAAGGGGCCAGCTTAACAAAAGTTCTGTTAACATATAATTGCTTGTTTATAATCCAAACCGAATCTCCCGGCAGGCCGCAGACTCTTTTAACATAGTTTAACTTAGGTTTGGCTTTTAATTCTGTAATGTAACCGGGAAATTCAAATACAATTACATCATTTATTTTGGGGCTGCCTGTTTTAATAATTTTAAACCAGGGCAGGTCAAAATTAAAAACGGGAATTGATTTGGGGGTTGCTATATTATAAGCAGCTTTATTCACAATAATAAAATCCCCCGGCATTAATGTGTTTTCCATAGAGCCGGTCGGGATTTTAAACGCATCAATAAAAATCATTTTTATTGTTAAAGCCACAAGCAGGGCATAAAGCAGGGTAACGGTACGTCCTTTTAACCAAAGGAAAAGAGCTCCATACTTTTTAGAACTCTTTGCCTGAATATCACTGTTGATATTATCTGGTTCCACGCAGTATTCTATTCATCTATTTGAAGAACTGCTAAAAATGCTTCTTGAGGAATTTCCACATTACCCACCTGTTTCATCCTCTTTTTACCCTCTTTCTGTTTCTCCAGAAGTTTTCTTTTACGGGAAATATCTCCGCCATAACACTTTGCAAGTACATTTTTTCGAAGTGCTTTTATCACAGATTTTGATATTACTTTAGTACCGATTGCCGCCTGTACAGAAATTTCAAACATTTGACGCGGGATTAAATCTTTCAGCTTTCCGCATACTTTTCGGCCCCAGTCATATGACTTCTCTCTATGAACAATCATAGACAAGGCATCAACGTTTTCACCATTAAGGAGAATATCCAGACGAACTAAGTCAGATTCTCTATAACCCAGATACTCATAGTCAAAAGAGGCATAACCGCGTGTCATGGATTTTAGCTTATCAAAGAAATCAAATATAATTTCTGAAAGAGGGAATTCATATTGCAAATCCGCTCTTGTAGGGTCTATGTAAGTAGTATTTTTATATGTACCCCTCTTATCCATACTTAACTTCATAATATTGCCGACATACTCACTTGGGCATACAATCTGAGCTTTTACATATGGCTCTTCTATATAATCTATATCTCCAACCGGAGGCATCTCCGCCGGATTGTCCACTGAAATTTTACTTCCGTCTTTTTTATAAACATGATACTCAACGTTTGGCAGCGTAGTAATGATCGACTGATTATATTCGCGGTATAATCTTTCCTGCACAATTTCCATATGCAGTAATCCCAAAAAGCCGCATCTAAATCCAAATCCAAGTGCAGCTGAGGTCTCCGGCTGATAAATCAAAGCCGAATCATTGAGCCTGAATTTTTCCAGAGCGTCCCGCAGATCTTCAAACTCATCAGAAACAGTGGGGTATAATCCGCTGTAGACCATTGGCTTAACATCTTTATAGCCGTGCAGAGGTTCGGCAGCTCCGTTTTTTGTATGAGTTATTGTATCGCCGACTTTTGCATCATGAACATCTTTAATATTCGCTATTACATAACCGACATCACCGGGAGAAAGGACATCTTTTTTAATTTTAGAAAGGCCCAAAACACCTATTTCTTCTGCCAGAAACTCTTTATCTATTGCAAAGAATTTTATTTTATCCGCCGTCTTCAGAGTCCCATTAAAAACACGGATATATGCTACTGCGCCACGGTAAATATCAAAAATTGAATCAAATATTAATGCCTGAAGAGGTGCATCCGGATCTCCCTTAGGAGGCGGAATTTTCTTAACAATACTTTCAAGCAGTTGTTCCATACCGATTTTGGACTTTGCACTTACAAGAATAATCTCTTCATCTTTACATCCGATAAGATCAATAATCTGTCCCTTAACCTTGTCAACTTCAGCACTGGGAAGATCTATTTTGTTTATAACAGGTATAATCTCAAGACCGGCATCAATGGCCAAATAAAGATTACTAATAGTTTGAGCTTCAACTCCTTGTGCAGCATCTACTACCAGCAATGCACCTTCACAAGCAGCTAATGATCTGGATACTTCATAACTAAAATCTACGTGTCCGGGAGTATCAATCAAGTTCAGTATATAGGGTTTATTATCTTCAGCTTTATACTTCATCTGGATGGCGTGAGATTTTATTGTAATACCGCGTTCTCTTTCAAGCTCCAAATCATCTAATAATTGAGCTTTAGCTTCGCGCTGGCTTACTGTACCGGTCAATTCTAACAAGCAGTCTGCTACAGTTGATTTCCCATGGTCAATATGTGCAATTATGCAGAAATTTCTAATATTTAACATTCAAAAAACTAATTTTAATAAACTTTAAATATACAATTGAAAGGAGTAAGAGAAAAGAGCAATAAAGTGAGTAAAAAAAGGATCCCCGTTATTCCTCTGGGGCTTCTTCGGTATGTTTTTTGGCTTTTACGTTAATTAAGAATTGCGTTCCCTTTTCGGAGTTTATTTTCAGTGAACCTCCCATTTGAGTCACTAAAGCATGTATCAACTGCATTCCAAATGATTCCGAATTTTCAATATCAACCTTGTTAGCTATGCCGTCACCATCATCTGAAATATCTATTAAAAGACTGTCAAAACAAGCTTGAATGATAACTCTTATTGTACCCCTTTTTTTGACAATAAAGGCATGTTTTAGTGAATTTAACAGTATCTCATTTATAATAAGACCGACGTTTATAGAATCATCAACTCCAATATTTATTTCAGGGCATTCAATTTCCAAATTAATAATATTTCCCGGTGCCTTGCTTGAGCTAAACAGCTTGTTTGCCAGATCAGTTATGTATTTTTGAAAATCTATTGAACTTAGCTTATTGCTTTTGTATAGTTGTTCATGCACTATCGCCATAGTCCTGATTCGGTTTATTGTATCCATAAACCTTCCAATTAATGTCTGGTCATTAAGATAATTCGCCTGCAATGACAACATACTGGTAATTACCTGAAGGTTGTTTTTAACTCTGTGGTGTACTTCTCTTAAAAGGACTTCCTTCTCCTTAAGAGTAATCTTCAGCTTGTCCTCAGCTTGTTTTTTGCCGGAAATATCTTTTGCATAAACAGTAATGCCCTCAACTGATGGATAAACAGAAATTAAATACCAGTTATTTGAATATCCGCCATAGGCTTCAAAGCTAACCGGAATTTGCATATCCATAGCTTTATGATAATTTTGATAATAAATAGTATTAACCAGCTCAGGCAAAACGTCCCATAAACCTTTTCCCAAATGGCTCGCATCAAGCGAATTAAATTCTTTGGAATGCTTGTTTAAATATGTAATATTCCAATTTTTATCCAAAGCAAAAAAAGCATCGTTTACTCTATTTAGAATTTCACTTATCCTGTGTGAAGATTCTTTCAGTTTGTTTTCAATCGCAACTCTCGATGAAATGTCAAGGTTAATGCCGACCCAGCTTTCAATTTGCCCTGCTTCATTTCTAACAGGCAGCCCCTTAGAGAGTATATAGTGCTCCTGCCCCTCAGGATCTATAACCCTGTATTCATCCTGCCATTCACTGCCCGTCTTAACAGTAGTCAGCCATTTTTTCAGCATTTGATAAAGATCATTAGGGTGAATTTTCCACAACCAGCCTTTTGCACATGCTTCCTCAAGTGTCATTCCCAACAATTTTAAAAAAGATTTACTTGCATATTCCGGTGTACCATCGGGCTTTGCTTTCCAAATGCCAAAAGGAATTGTTTCACCCATTATGCGGTATTCCTCTTTACTCCTGACTAATTGCCGGTTTATAACTCCAGCAAGGTTCAGAGCACGTTTTTCATTTTTTATAAGCTCATCTTTTTCTGTTTCAATGGTTTTTCGCTTTGTTATATCGGAAAAAGTAACAGCAATTCCATCTTCCATTTTTACTGCCAGGTTTCTAATCCAATATACCTGCCCTTCATATACAACCCTATATTCAACATCGCAAGGATCACCTGTTTCCACTACCTTATTAAAATCTGCAACAATAAGCGGAGATACCTCCTTTGAAAAAACATTAACTACGGTAGAGTTAATTACCTCATCAATATTTCTAAGCATCATCTTAGCACCACTGGGGTTTACATATACAATTTTATAATCGTATATTTCATTCCCGCCATTTCTTATTGCAGTAAGTACACCCAGCCCCTCTAAAGAGACTTCATGAAATACTTTGAACATTGACTCTGATTTATGTAAGTCCAGCTCAACCAGTTTCTTTTTATTTAGAATATCTGATATTTTTTCGCCTAACTGCCGGAATTCTTCTCTTTTATAGTTCTCTAATTTGATGAGCTCTGAATTAAGATTTTGAGTTTTAGTAAAGAAAGCTTTCTTTTCGTTTTTAAGCGAAGAAACTTTGAGTTCACGGTTTATAATAAACTGAAGACGGGAAAAATTTGTTTCTCCAACAATATCTGAAATTGAACTTTCAATTTCCGACGGTAATTCACCTGTATCTCCATTTTTAGTTATTAAAATTATTGGTAAATCGGGTTCCTTCTCTTTGATAATTTTTATGGCAGCAGGGATTAAATTTTCCCTTGAAGAGTGCAAGATTAGGGCTATATTATATCCGTCAGCCACTTCTTGCTCTAATTTTTCAAGTGTCTCAATATGTTTAACGTCAGGAGAAAAACCTTTTTCTGTAAGGTAATTATTTATATTTGTCAGATGTTTAGCTGAATCTGAAAAATATAGCAGATGAAGTGGAGTTCCGGTTTCCATAAGTAACGCCCTAAAAAAATAAAGTAAGTCTAGTATCTCAAGAATTGAGGAAAATATTTACTTGTCAGACACAGCATTCGGGAAAAGTCTTATCCTCAATATTACAAATATTAAGTCACATAAAAAGGATATAATCTTTTTTATATGACGTTAATATC
>JAUZPC010000173.1 GCA_030706105.1 Bacteroidota bacterium
AAATGTTTCAATTGAGACAGATTCACCAAGATCGCCAACATACTTTTGCCAGCCCATCTTAATTCCGGCTTCAACTGAAATTCTTGATTTAACCGAAGGAAGTAAAACGGAATCCTTATAGTCCTTACTTTGTTTTTCAAACAATTCCCAGCTTGGGAAACTTACTACCCTTACATTTACCCCTTCTTTTTCAATTATTTCTGCAGCTTTTAAACAGATATGGACTTCAGAACCGCTTGCCAATAAAATCAAATCAGGTTCAGTTACAGAATCCCGCAGAATGTATGCCCCTTTTTCCAAATTTTTATGGGAAGCATATTTAGTCCTGTCTAATACCGGAAGTCCCTGCCGTGAAAGGATAAGTGCAACAGGGGCAGCCTTTTGTTGTACCGCAGCTTTCCATGCCTGAGCAGTTTCATTAGCGTCACACGGCCTTATAACAGTCAGATAAGGAATTGCTCTGAGAGCAGCAAGCTGTTCAACTGGCTGATGAGTCGGACCATCCTCACCCAACCCGATACTATCATGAGTAAAAACGTAAATAGGTCTTACTCCTGCAAGCGAAGCCATTCTGATAGCCGGTCTTAGATACTCAGAAAAAATTAAGAAAGTTGCACCATAGCCTACAAAACCTGCATACAGAGAAAGGCCGTTTAGAATTGCTGCCATGCCGTGCTCTCTAATGCCAAAATGAATATTCCTCCCGGAATAATCTTCAGGGGATATAAAACCAAATTCTTTAGCGGTCGTATTATTTGAAGCCGCAAGATCCGCAGAGCCGCCGATAAAACCGGGAATGTACTTTGCAATGGCATTTATGACTGTTTGAGATGCAACTCTTGTAGCTATTCCTTTTCCCTCATCCTTAAATTCAGGAAGATTATTAACCCAGTCATTGCCATAATCGGCGTTCACTATTTTAAGAAGTTCACCAGCTTCTGCCGGATAATTTTTTTTGTAGTCTTCAAACAACTTATTCCACTCAGCCTCTTTTTCCATTCCCTGCGGCTTTACATGTGCAAACACTTTGCTTACTTCATCAGGCACATAGAAAAACTTTTCAGGATCCCAGCCGAGCTTTTGTTTGGCAAGTTTAACTTCTTCAACTCCAAGCGGTGAACCATGAGCGCTTGATGAGTCCTGTTTATTAGGGCTTCCGTAGCCTATATGCGTATCGGTAATAATCAGAGATGGTTTATCCTTTACTGCCTGGGCAGACTTAACAGCATCTTCAATGGCTGACAAATCATTAACATCTTTAACGTGCTGTACATTCCAGCCATAAGCTTCAAAACGCATTCTTACATTATCTGAGCAGGTAATAGTCGCCTTGCCGTCAATTGTAATATTATTATTATCATAAAAGAAAATCAATTTGCCAAGTTTCAGATTGCCTGCAAAAGACGCAGCTTCATGTGAAATGCCTTCCATAAGGTCGCCATCGCCGCAAATGCCATAGGTGTAATTATCAATTACATTATAATTTTCTTTATTGAATCTGGCAGCTAAATGAGCTTCTGCTAAAGCCATTCCCACTGCATTAGCAAAGCCCTGTCCTAACGGACCAGTTGTTGTTTCAACACCCGGAGTATGAGTGTTTTCCGGATGCCCCGGGGTTTTGCTTCCCCACTGTCTGAAGTTTTTCAGATCATCAAGTGAAATATCATAACCGCATAAATGCAGGATACTGTATAACAGCATACTTCCGTGACCTGCAGAAAGAACAAATCTATCCCTGTTTATCCATTTAGGGTTGGACGGGTTATGTTTTAAGAATTTTGTATATAAAGAATATGCAATCGGCGCGCACCCCATCGGCATACCCGGGTGGCCTGAATTTGCTTTTTGCACCCCGTCAACTGATAAAAATCTAATTGTATTTACTGCTAACTCATCTAAACTTAACATTACATCTCCAATTTGAACAATTCATAATTTTAATAAACAAATATATTTATTTACTTTTTATTACCCAAAAGAAAACTTTTTAATATCTTATTATCAAGCTTAACAAATCTTTACTCTTTTGGGAATTGTTCATTACTAATGAACAATATAGTAGATTACCATTATACAAAATATTTTTACCCTTAGGCTTCCCCAACGAAAGCATTAGGGAAGGAAGAGCGGCCCCCGTTTATCGCTTTCACAAATCCCCTTCAATTCCCCGGAAACTTAATTTGTTTGCAGGTTGGAGGTTTATTTGGTATATTTGTAGATTAAAATAAATAGGTTTTTTGATGGCACGGATTAAAAACGTTGAAGCATATTGCAATGTTTGCGACGCAATAAAGAAAATGGAAATTACGGGTGAGATAGCAAGTGATGAGAATAAAAGATGGGCTAAATGCAAAAAATGCAAACAAACTATGGTTATTGATATAGCCGTAAAAGTTAAAGAAGAAGCTCCCTCTTTAGATAATGTTGAGAATGAAAATGCTTCTGATTATTCCCCCAAAGAAACTTACGAAGTCGGACAGGCCATTTATCATAAAAACTGGGACGATTTCGGCAAAGTAACAAGTAAAGAAATAATGTCCAACGGAAAAAGTTCGATAGTTGTTGAGTTTAAAAAATCAGGTACTAAGAAATTAGTCGAAAGTCTTTAATAAATATTATTTATAAATTAAAAAATTCCAATTTGAAGTGAGGTGAAATAATTTGGTAGGGATAACATTAGGCGAAAATGAATCCATTGACAGAGCTCTTAAGAGATTCAAGAAGAAATACGAAAGAAGCGGAGTCTTAAAAGAATTCAAGAAAAGAACTTTCTTTGTAAAACCTTCTATTAAGAACAGAATGGAAAAGCTTAAAGCTGCCAGACGCGCTCATCGCCCGGATAATATGGAACGCTAAACAGTTTTCCTCAAAGGGTTAAAGTTTTCTTTAACCCTTTTCTTTTATTATCATATCATCTTACAAACCTTTGCATTTACAACCACTTCACCTAATTAACTGTGCAAATGGTTCCCTTTTCAATAACACTTAATATTCGTATTTTTAAAGCTATATATTAAATATTTTTGGTAATATTATGCTAGACGTTTCATATAAAAAAATACATAAGTTTAAGAAGTTATTTGAAGGCAAGAGAATAGCCATAATTGGGGATATGATGCTTGACTGTTACTACTGGGGTGATGTTAAAAGAATTTCACCGGAAGCCCCGGTTCCCATTGTAGAAATAGAAAATGAGTTTTTTAGATTTGGCGGTGCCGCCAACTGCGCTTTAAATATTCAAAAGCTTGGTGGGATTCCATATCCTACTGGTATTATTGGCGACGATAATGATGGAAGAATTTTTAACTCTCTTATTACTGAAAGCAAGATCAACGCTGAAGGTATAGTTATTGATGATTCAAGACCTACTACTGCCAAGACACGTGTAATTGCTCATGATCAGCACGTCGTCAGAATCGATAAAGAAAGCAAATCAGACCTTAACACAGACACACAAAGTAAAATATTTTCTTTCATCAGCAGCAATATTAAACATCTTGACGGCATTATTCTGCAGGATTACAATAAAGGAGTGCTTACCCCTTCTTTAATTACGGATATCATTAATATTGCCAACAAACATAATGTACTTATTACTGTGGATCCGAAGTTTAATAATTTTTTCTTGTACAAGAATGTTACTGTTTTTAAGCCGAACAGAAAAGAAGCGGAAGATGTGCTTGGTTTTAAGATTAAAACAGCAGAAGATATTACTGCTGCAGGATGTACGCTACTGGACAGATTAAACGCAAAATATATATTATTAACTTTAGGCGAAGAAGGTATTGCTGTCTTTGAAAGGGATAAGCCTGAAGGACGCATGCCGACCAAAGCCCGTAAAGTTGCTGATGTTTCCGGAGCCGGCGACACCGTAATTTCTACATTAACTATGGCGCTTGCAGCGGGAGCTGACATTTATGAAGCTTCATATCTTGCGAACTATGCCGGTGGTCTTGTTTGTGAAGAGGTTGGGATTGTGCCCATTGATAAAGATAAATTGTTCAACACTATTGAAGAGGACTTTAATTGAAGAATATTCTTGCTAAAGAAGAGATGTTAGCTGTTAGGAAACAGCTAAAAGATGAAGGCAAAAAAGTTGTGTTTACTAACGGATGTTTTGATATTTTACATTCAGGACATATTGACTATCTAAATAAGGCAAAAGCACTTGGCGATGTTTTGATTCTCGGGTTAAATTCAGACAGTTCTATTAAAAGAATTAAAGGAGAAAAGAGACCAATACTTGACCAGAATGAACGTGCTATTTTAACAGCAAACCTTAAAGCAGTAGATTATGTAGTCTTTTTTGACGAAGATGATCCTTTTAAGATTATTAGCTATTTAATTCCGGATATCTTAGTAAAAGGTGCTGACTGGGCTCTGGATAAAATCATAGGCCGGGATGTAGTAGAGGCCAATGGTGGTGAAGTAAAAGCTATTAAATTTGTTACTAATCAATCTACCAGTAACATTATTAAGAGAATCCTTTCTTTATATGACAAGTAATACAACATCCTACTTGTTTTTTTATATGTTATAATTATTATAAAAGCTATTATTTATTTTTAGATAATAGCTTTTATCATTTTTTTATCGCTTATTATTTCGTAATTTTATACAAATTAGCAACTTATGGAATGCAGACATTGACAGGTTTTTCAAGTGCCGGATAATGTAAATAAAGAAAACGAGAGCGAAGGAAATAGCAAATCCGCAAAAGACGAAAGCTCACTCTCCTCAAAACAGGATACGGCATCTAATGCCCAGACTTCACCTAAATCTTCAGTACCGGACAAAGCTAAAAAGAAAAAGACTGTTTTTAGAAGAGTTGTAAACGTTTTTCTCTATTTAGTCTTAGGGATAATTGTCCTTTTACTTCTGATTTTAGGATTTACACAGACATCAACTTTCCGGAACATACTGCGGGAACAAGTTATGTCTATTGCAGATTCTTCCCTTAATGGGCATGTGTACATCGGAAATATTGAAGGCACCATTTTCTCATCCATTATTCTTACTAATACTACCGTAAATATGGGAGCGGACACGCTGCTAAAAGCCGGCAGAATAGAAGTTAGAACTGCCCCTCTTGAATTACTATTAAAAAGAATTTATATCCGTAAAGTTTTAATAAGCAACACTTCTATTAGATTTGTAAAAGATAGTCTTGGTATCCTTAATATTTCCAGGCTTATACCGCCGAAGAAAACAGTTGACACCTCCAAATCGGAATTTCCTTTTACTATTGAAGCTCCAAGTATTCAGTTAAGCAATGTCAATTTTTCAATTCAAGATTTCAACAAGGTTAAAAGCACCGAGTATTATGATAACCTGACAATGAGTGATCTCAGGGTAAAAGATATTAACATTTCTCTTTCGGCATTTGCGAACATTAAGAAGAAAGAGTTTAATATTAACATCAGCAAAATTGCATTAGCACCAAATTTAAATAATTTTGTTCTTAAAGAATTATCAGGAAAGCTTGCAGTAAGCCCCGAAGAGATAAACATAAATGGATTAAAACTTATAACTAACTCTTCCAATATTAAGGTTAATACAACTGTCAATAATTTCAACTTGTTTGATTCGACTGCTGATTACAAAAAAGCAAAATTTAAAATTTATTTACTTGCCGATAAATTTGATTTTACAAACCTTCACGCATTTGCTCCTGCAATGAAAATTATGCAAGGAAAACTCTACACTAAGATAGTTGCTGAGGGCTCGGTAAAAGAGCTTGTAATAAACGATATTGAAATTACTTTAGGTAAATCAAAAATAAAAACAAAAGGAGAAATTAAAAATTTACTATCTACAAAAGATATGTCTATTGCAGCTACTTTTGACGGCTCATACATTTATCAACCGGATATCAAATCTCTTTTACCCGGTTTATCAATTCCTCAATATGATGCATACGGATTACTCAGACTTGATAAGTTAACCTTTGGAGGTTCTCCACTCAATTTCACCTCCAACCTTATACTTAAAACTGACAGGGGTGAACTATCTGCAGATATTAAGCTGGACCTACGTCCGGCAGACATGATTTACGATGTAGATTTTAAAACCAGCAGTTTTGATTTCAGCCCATTCACAGGGATGCAGACTTTATTGACTTCCACAGGCTCTGTTAAAGGACAAGGGACAAAGCCTGATAGAATGGACACTAAGATTGAGCTAAATAGTTCCGGTGCTTTTCGCGGAATGAATATAAAATTTCTAAATTTTAAGGCGACCGCAAACAAAAAACTAATCGATTTTGGACTGGACATAGTTAAAGACACTACTGCAGTAAACTTAAAAGGTAATTTTAATTTCACCGATGCTGTAAATCCATCCTACAAAATTTCAGGCTTTGGGAAAAATATTGCCATCGAAGAATT
>JAUZPC010000174.1 GCA_030706105.1 Bacteroidota bacterium
ACCATTTTAACCCGAATACAACAATAAGCTAAAGCCTTGCAAAAAGCGTCCCTGTTAGCCTAAAAATATATGATTTACTTGGCAATGAAGTAAAAAAGATTGTAAATGAGTATAAACTTGCAGGAAGTTATACGGTAAACTTTGATGCTTCAAAACTGAGCAGCGGCGTTTATATTTACAGAATAGTTACGGGAAACTACACAGCAGCCAGGAAGATGACACTAATTAAGTAGTTATTAAATAATAAGGATATAAAATTAAAATATATTCGCCGGTCAAACCCAAAGGTTTAGCCGGCATTTTTTTTATATTATATTGAAATATCAGGTGAATATTAATATTGGCGAGGAAAGCTGCAATTAACTTGTACGGTACTGAGATTTAATCAACTCCGTTTTGTTTTTTATAATAGTTAACTTTTTTTTATCTTTGTTTATTATTTTCAAAAAATTAGGAAAGTTATGGCCGAAAAAAACAGACGAATAGTAGTTACCGGAATAGGTGCACTTACTCCTATTGGGTTAACTATAGATGAGTTTTGGAATAATATGTTAGCCGGAAAGAGTGGAGCCGCTCCTATTAAGGGCTTCGATGCTTCCAAGGTTGAAACTAAGTTTGCGTGCGAATTAAAAGATTTTGATATTACTAAATATATAGATAAAAAAAGTGCCAGAAGATTAGACCCCTATGCACAGTTTGCCGTTGTTGCTTCAATGCAGGCAATTGAAGACAGCGAATTAAAAACTGATTCTCTTTCTGAAGAGGAAAAAAACAGAATCGGAGTTGTTATTGGCAGTGGTATTGGCGGTATTCAAACTTTTTATAATCAATCAGTTGTCAATTATACCCAAGGCCCTGACAGAGTCTCTCCATTTTTCATCCCTATGTTAATTCCAGATATTGCTGCAGGTAATATCTCTATGCGTTACGGATTTAGAGGTCCTAACTATTGCACCCTTTCTGCCTGCGCTACTTCTAACAATAACATGATTGACAGCTATATGCTAATTAAAAATGGCTTTGCTGATATTATGATTACAGGCGGTGCAGAAGCTGCTATTAACGAAATCGGTATTGCCGGATTTAATTCCTCAAAAGCTCTTTCAACAAGAAATGACACTCCTGAAACCGCAAGCCGTCCATTTGATTCTACCAGAGATGGCTTTGTTATGGGTGAAGGTGCCGGAGCTTTAGTCTTTGAAGAATTAGAACATGCTCTTAACAGAGGCGCTAAAATCTATGCTGAAGTAATTGGTGCCGGCTTGTCTGCCGATGCATACCATATTACTGCCCCTCATCCGGATGGTTTGGGAGCCATTCTTGCAATGGAAATGGCATTAAAAGTTGCAGGTATTTCTACTACCGATGTTGATTATATTAATATGCACGGTACTTCTACGCCTCTTGGAGATATTGCCGAAACAAGAGCGATAAAGAAGGTGTTTGGCGAGCATGCCTATAAAGTAAATTGCACTTCTACAAAGAGTATGGTCGGCCATTTACTTGGCGCTGCCGGTGCGGTTGAAACAATAACTACAATCCTTACTATTAAAAACGGTATTGTTACGCCTACAATTAATTTTGTTAACCCTGACCCTGAATGCGATCTGAATTATACGTTTAACAAACCTCAGGAAAGGGATGTTACTGTCGGTATAAGTAATGCTTTCGGTTTTGGCGGTCATAATACTACTGTAGTATTAAGAAAATATTCTGAATAGTTTTTGTTCCGTAATGTTATGTTGTTTATTATAAAGCGGTCTCAATTTGGCCGCTTTTTTTATTGTTCTTAAAATGTATTGGGTATATTTTCGTCTCCAAAATAATTGAAATTGAATTATGCATACTAAAGATGAACTGATAAATATTTACAACAAGAGTATTGAACGTTTCTTTAAGAAGAGAAATTCTTATCTGTCAAAGTCCAAAAGGACAGGATTTGTCAGGTTATGCATTTTCTTTGGAAACTTTATAGTCTCATATTTTATTTATCGTATGTTTGCTTGGGAATATGCTGTTGTAGTTTTCCTGCTGCTATTGTCGGCTTTTCTTATTTTAACTGATTATCATAATAAGCTTATTAAAGGGATTTTCAGAATAGATAAATGGATAGATGTAAAAAGGCAGTATATTGAGCGCATAAATATTAATTGGGAAGATATTACGCCATCTTTTTTTACACCTGATCCTGCGCATCCCTTTGATTCTGATCTCAGTATTACTGGCGAACGTTCTCTGCATCGACTTATAAATTTTTCATATAATGTTGATGGTGCCGCAATGCTTAAGAACTGGCTCTGCAATATTAGTCCCTCCAAAGTTGTAATTTATGCCAGACAGAATCTTATTAAAGAACTTCTTTCCCTCAATAAATTTAGAGACAAAGTAGTATTTTATTCTCTTTTGAATTCACAGTCAAAAAAGAGTGAGCCATCTTCTGCATATCTTAACAAGCCGACTGAAATTGGGTATTACAAAAAAACTTTTAACATATTACAAATAATTAGTTTTGCAAACATTGTTCTTTTTCTTCTTTCTTCTTTCGCCGGCTTTGGACCTTTGTGGTGCATAACCCTTACTATCTATTCAGGTATTGCTCTTTTTAATAATAAAATCATATCGGAAATTGATGATAAAACAGAATTTCTGAATAATTATGCGGGCAGGTTTTATTCAATTTTTAATTTTTTAGAAAATTATTCTTATAAAAAAGATAGCAGCCTAAAACAATTTGTGTCTGTCTTTCTTGAAGGAGAAAAACCGGGAAAAGTAATTAAAAAGTTAGATAGAATTATCTTAGCTCTCTCTTTTGTAAAAAATCCAATCCTGGGGCTGATAATAAACATTATTTATCCATACAGCTTTTATTTTTCCTGCAAACTTGAAGGTGTAAGAGAGGAAATTAAAGTAAATACTCCTAAATGGAAAGAGAAGTGGGCAGAGGTTGAAGCCATTAACTCTTTGGCAGTTTATGCTTATTTGAATGATGAATACAGTTTCCCTAAAATTTCAGATAATGCAGTTGAGTATAAAACCTCTAATATTGGGCATCCTTTAATTCATTATAAAAGCAATAAACTAAACGACTATTGTCTTGAAAAAACGGGTAGAATAGATTTGCTTACCGGCTCTAATATGTCAGGTAAATCAACTTTCTTAAAAACAGTTGGAGCAAATGCGGTGCTGGCATTTGCCGGAAGTGTTGTCAACGCGGCATCTCTTGAGCTTTCTCTTTTCAGAATTTTTACCTGCATAAATATAATTGACTCAGTTACGGACGGAATTTCATATTTTTATGCAGAAGTAAAACGGCTTAAATTTCTTAAAGATATCATTGAAAGCGATGAAAAATTACCCGTCTTTTTCCTTATAGATGAAATATTCAAAGGTACTAATAATATTGAAAGACTAATCGGCAGTAGGAATTTTATTATTTATTTATCAAAAAAGAATTGTACCGGATTAGTTACTTCACATGATATTGAACTGGCTAAACTGGAAAACGAAAACTCAAAAATCAATAATTATCACTTCAGAGAAGAAATTGAAGATGATTTAATGGTTTTTGATTATCTTTTGCGCAGGGGGCCTTCGCCCACAACCAATGCGCTTAAAATTATGAAGCTTGGCGGCTTGCCCTTTGAATAGGTAAATATAAACAGAGATTACATTTATCAATTTTAATTGTTAATTGATCATTGTTAATTATTTTTACATATCAAAATAAAAGAATTTGTAAAATGAAAGAAAATGTTGATACTAAAGCATGGATGCATCATTTCAAAGAAGAGACTGATGCTGCCTATCTATATACAGAACTTGCTAAAAGAGTTGATGACCCGAAGAAAAAAGATATTTATGTAAAGCTTTCCAAAATAGAAGGTAAACACCTGGCAATATGGAAGGGCCTGCTGGAAAAGAATAACATCAAAATCAATAATTTCTCTCCATCTGTTAAAGCCAGATCTCTTGTCTGGCTGTCAGATAAATTTGGTATTTCAATTTTGTCTTCTGCATTAATGAGGGAAGAGGCTACTGAAGTGAAGGACTATATGAGTTTATTCACTAAGTCGAAAGATACAGAGACTAAGGGAATTGCATTTGATCTTGCTCGTGACTCAGCAGAGCATGCCGGTAAGCTTATGAACATAAAGGGAACGGCATCTGAACCGTGGCATAAATCGGAGTCCGGTGGCTTACTAAGAAACATTGTATATGGTTTTAATGATGGTTTAACTGCAAACTTTGGTCTTATTGCAGGAATGATTGGGGCTGCTTCTCAGAACAAAGTTCTTCTTATTACCGGAATTGCGGGAATGATAGCAGATTCTCTTTCCATGGGGTCATCAGGGTATTTGGCTGCCGTTAGCGAAAAAGAAGTATTTGAAAATGAAAAAATGATGGAGCAGGAAGAAATCCGCATAATGCCTGAAGTTGAAGCAGAGGAACTTGCTTTGATATATGAAGCAAAGGGAATGCTGCCGGATGAAGCTAAGGCTTTAGCACTTGAGCGAATTAAAAATCCAACGCAGGTACTTGAAGAAAAACTCCGCGAAGAACTGGGTATTGTGGAAAGTACTTCAAGCCCGTTAAAAGAAGGCTGGATAACAGGAACAGCTACTGCAATAGGTTCTTTTCTGCCGATTTTACCGTTTATATTTATGAGCGGAGTCCCTGCAATTGTTACATCTTTTCTTGTCTCCATGGCAGCGCATTTTGGTGTGGGCGCAGCAAGAAGTTTCTTTACCGGCAGAGGAATCTTCAGATCCGGTTTGGATATGTTTGTTGTTGGTTTTGGTGTAGCTGCTGTCGGTTATATTATAGGTGATTTAATAACCAGGTTGTTATAAATAATACTTAAAAAATTATATTATTATGAACTATAAAATACTTTTATACATTTTATTAAGCATTGCGTGTTCAGAAATGTCATTTGCTCAGTCCAATGATTTATTTATTCCGCGTAATGTGCAAAAAGCTTTAACTGATAAAACCAGATCTCTTGATGGTAAGCCGGGTAGTAATTATTGGCAAAACAGATCCGATTATGTAATGGATATTGCATTTGACCCTGCGACCAGACTTCTAAAGGGAAAAGAAAAGATAACTTACTTTAACAATAGCCCGGATACTCTTAGAGATATTTATGTCCATTTGTATCCTAATTTTTTTAAGAAGGGTATTGCAAGGGATTTTTCAATAAACCTAAAAGATGAAGGTGATGGTGTTGAAATTGAGAAAATTACATATCAGGGTAAAGTTCTAAGTAATGAATCGGGCAAACATCAGATTAGCTATAACGGTACTCTTGCTATTTTAAAGTTAGAGAGCCCGTTGTTGCCAAAAACTAAGGCGGAATTAACATTTGACTGGAACTACGTCCTATGTAAGGCCGGTGGAGTCAGAACCGGAACTATTGACTCAACCTCCTTCTTTGTTGCTTATTTTTTTCCTCATATAGCCGTTTATGACGACATTGACGGCTGGAATGATTTCCAATATACCGGCGGAGTTGAGTTTTATAATGATTTCTCCAATTTTGATGTGTCAATTACAGTACCTAAAAATTATACAGTTCATGCTTCCGGAGAATTACTAAATCCCAGTGATGTCCTAAGTCAGAAATATGTAAAACGTTACAAAGAAGCTTTAATCTCCGATAAAATTATCAATATAATTGATTCTAATGATATTGCCGGGAAGGATATCACTACTCAAAACGATAAGAATACCTGGAAATATAAAGCCGTAAATATTACGGATTTTGCCTTTGGGCTTAGCGATCATTATCTGTGGGATGGTTCCGGTTTAGTAGTTAATAAATCTACGGGCAGAAGGGTTTTTATAGATGCTGTTTATAATAAGAATTCTAAAGACTATTATCAGGTGGCCAAAACTGCGAGAGACGAAATTAACTATATGTCTAATGTATTGCCTGGTTACCCATTTCCTTTCCCAAAAGAAACAGTGTTTAATGGTGTGGGGGGAATGGAATATCCAATGATGGTTAATGACAGTTCTGTCCCTGATTCGGATATGGTCGGGTTGGCTGCGCATGAAATTTCTCATTCTTATTTCCCATTTTTTATGGGAATAAATGAGTCCAAACATGCATGGATGGATGAAGGATGGGCTGCATACATTGATTATATGACTGCTTCAGCTCTTTATAATATTCAACTAATTAAAAATAGCAGGGTAGCCCAATATAAGAAAGCCATAGGAACTGATGCAGATGTTCCAATTATTGTCGATTCTAGGTACCTAAAAAGTCCTGTTTAGAGTTCTCATGCATACATTAAAGCTGCTTATTTTTATGACATGCTGAATACTTATTTGGGAGAAAAACGTTTCTCTAACGCCGGGTCT